>JAUNJW010000042.1 GCA_030533035.1 Erysipelotrichaceae bacterium | reverse complement strand
GTCGCCGGCTACAGCGCATTCTTCAATGTACTCTCCAGAAAGACCCAGGACGATATTATCGGAAGAACAGAGCAGTCCCTGTAAAAGAGAAAGAAGGAAAGAAAGATGAAACTGTTTATTGATGACGCAAATCTCGACGCGATCAAAGAGATCAATGAGTATTACCCGGTTGACGGAGTCACAACCAATCCGTCCATTCTCGCCAAGGCAAAAAGAGACCCCAGAGAAACATTGAAGGCGATCAGGAAAATCATCGGCGAAGACAAGATCATCTTTGCCCAGGCAGTCGACCTGACTTTTGAAGGCATGCTCAAAGACGCCCATATGATCGTTGAGCTGCTTGGAAAGAATACCGTTGTCAAGCTTCCTTCCACCCCGACCGGCTTCAAGGCCATGATGGCGCTGAAGAAGGAAGGCATCCCGACCTGCGGAACAGTCGTCTATACACCGATGCAGGCATATCTGGCCGCAAAGGCAGGCGCTTCCTATGTCGCTCCCTATGTCAACCGCATTGACAACATGGGCTATGACGGCGTCAGGGTCGTTCAGCAGATCCAGGATATTCTGGATAACAACGCGATGGACTGCGAAGTGCTGGCGGCTTCCTTCAAAAACAGCCAGCAGGTTCTCGAACTGGCTGAATACGGCGTCGGCAATGCCACATGCGCCGCGGATGTCATCAAAGGCTTCGTTAAGAACCTTGCAATCGACGGCGCGATCCAGGACTTCGTGGATGACTTCAAGGCGCTCACAGGCAAAACATCCATGTCTGATCTGGACTGAATCTTCAATAATATAGATTTTGCGCAAAGCCTTCCGCTGTGAAGGCTTTTTTCTCTGCACAGAAAGAAAAAAAGAACAGAGCCGGCAGACTCTGTTCATGGGAAGGAAGGCAGTTTCAGCGGGGCATATATCCCATCGGGATATCGAGGGCGTTTCTGAAACCCGGTTCAGCGTCAACGATTGACGGGATCAGGTTGACGGAAGGCGCCGCACTGGTCAGGAACGGGTCTTCGTCCGGGATGATGTTTTCAAGACGGATGGTAATATCCGGTTCGCCTTTGATCTCAATGTATTTGTTGAGAGGCAGGTCCTTCAGAATTTCTGCGGAGGCTTTGTGGATGAAATGGAAGCCGGTGACTTCCCTGCCGTCTTTCTTTGTGCACATGATGAATCTGTGGGCGCCGACAGTTCCCGGTGTGACATGGGAATACGGTGTTGTGACTTCCTCATCGGAAAGAATGGTTTCTTCCTCGCAGCTGTATTCGTCCCATTCAAGACCGGCTCTTTCCGCCATTTCTATGACTGTCGGTCCATAGTAGGTGAACATGATGTTCTTGACGACAGCCAGTCTTTCCGGAGAGATTTCCTCCGGTTTTTTGCCATAGCCGAAGACGGCGATCCATGGCGCGGAGTTGACGGAATCATCCTCGCCGCCATAGACGATCGCGGTGTCAATCTTTCTTGAGAACATGCAGGTGATGGAAGAAAAGTACGGTGTGAAGAGTCCGGGGAAGATGCCCTGCTGCACATAGGTTGTGCCATGGGCTTTGCCGGCTTCATCGATGCGCTTAAAGTATTCAGGCGCGTTCTTTTCGGAGAAATAGACCGGCAGGGTGGAACTGCAGTTTTTGCCGTGTTCCAGGAATTTCACGATGTCGTCAACATTGCCGCCGACAGATGTGGGGGAAGGCAGTTTGCCCGGATCCCACTTGGTCGGGGGATAGTAAAGAACCATGTCAGCTTCAATATTGAGAACTTCCTCTTCATTGTCTGAAACAATGACACCGGCAGTTTCCAGCCCGAATACTTCGCCGGCATCTTTGCCGACCTTTGCCGGATTGACGTCAAAGGCGCCGACCAGCTGAAGAGATTTGCGGGCATTGATGATTTCCAGCGCCGACTTGCCGACGCTGCCAAGGCCCCAGATGATCACTTTGTATGTATCTTTCATTGAAGGATACCTCCGTTCACCAATAAGCTAGCATACAGCCCTGTATGAAATCGGAACGGTTTTGCGATTTCGTCACAAAAAAGAACTGAACATTCATTCAGTTCCTAATGTGAGGATCTTGTGCGGATATGAGCCATGACCATCTCGCTGAGTCTGACCCGGAAGGGTTCATGGATCATGGAACAGATTTCCCTGGCGGCTTCTTCCGCCGTCATGTTTGTGAAGCTGCGCCCGCGGCACCATTCTTCGAGAATTTTACTGCCGCCGGCACAGAAATAGGCGATATGGAAGTCCTCGGTATCGGTGGCTTTGCGGCCCCAGGCAGCTTCCATGATTTCCTTGCCCATGGCATATGTATATCTGTAGATAAACTCGCGGTAGGAATTGTAGCCGCTGGTGTTGAACATGGCATGCTGGTCGGGATGTTCGCGGGCCTGCCGGAGCAGGGTGGCGAACAGGTCCTCCAGGCTTTTGCAGTCACGGGAAACGACCGCCTCGTCATACAGCATCTGGAATCTGGCCTCCATCACGGCCGCCTTGTCGCAGAAATAACGGTAGAAGGTTGTCTTGGACACCTCCGCCCGCCGGATAATCATTTCAACTGTCACTTCTTCATAGCTGCGTTCGGCGACCAGATCTGAAAAAGCGTTGATGATTCTGTTTCTTGTCCACCTGACCATATTCCACCTCTTTTCACAAATATAGCATTAAATGGTACTGATGCCAAAAAGTCAGCACAATCCGGCCGCACGTTGTCACTCCGGCAGGAATTATTTTGCGGTATGATTAGATGGTAAACAAAGGAAACTGAAATGGAAAATAAACAATTTGACGCCGTGTGTGCAGGGATCGCGACCTGGGACACCCTTTTTACGGGTGTGGACCGCGATCTGATGGAGATTGACGGCATACTGGCAAAAGGCTATTACGCCTCTTCCGGCGGCGACGCCGTCAACGCCGCTGTCAGTATGGCGAGGCTCGGCTTAAGGACTGCTGTCTGTGCCTCCATGGGGAAAGACAGCGCGGCCCAGCTGGTGATCCATGAACTGGAAGCGGCAGGAGCGGACTGCTCATATCTTCATCTTGACGCCGCGGTTCATACCGCCGCGCCGGCGATTCTGGTGGACTCAGACGGGGAGCGCCATATCATCCGGGTACCGGATAACGGCAATCATTTCTTTACCCAGGACATGGTCAGCGATGAACTGCTGGACAAGGCGCGCCATCTTCATCTGGCCAGCGCCAATGTCCTGAAAAGACTGGACGGAAAACCGCTCGGCGTCCTGTTCGCCAGAGCACATGAAAAGGGACTGACGACTTCCATGGACGCTTCATATGACCGTGAAGGATACTGGATGAAGAACATTGAAGACGCCCTGATGAACTGCGACATCTTTATTCCGAGCTTCCAGGAAGCCTCGATCTATGCCGGCAGCGAGGACCTGCATGAAATCTGTGCTTTCTTCTCACGGTTCCCGCTGAAAATCTTCGGGATCAAACTCGGCGAAAAGGGTGTGATGGTGACAGATTTCAGGGACACGTGGACAATGGGCACACTGTACAGAAAGAAACCGGTCGACACCACCGGGGCAGGCGACGCCTTCCTGGCCGGCTTTGTCAGCGCCTGGCTGAAGGGATATGACATTCCTTCCTGCGCGTATGTCGGCAGTGCCCAGTCATATTCCGTGCTCGGGGCAGTGGGTGCCAATTCATCCGCCGGTACATGGGTAGAGGCAATGGAACTTCTCATAGCGTATATTATTGATATTCATCTGAGTTATGATTGAGGGCCGGATATGAAAGAACTGCTTCATCATATGTTAAAGAACATGGAACTGACCATCGGCTATGGAAAGAATTACTTCACCATGAACCGGGGCAGCTTCCATTACAGGAAAATGGTCCAGTGGCGCCGTGATCTTGTCAGAACCGGATACAGAAAGACAGAGGACGGGTTTGTGCTGACTTTCCTCGATGAAAAGGAAAACCGTGAATATATCGTGGACGTCACTGTCCATGACGGACATTACAAAGCGGAAATGCGCAGCTGCCCGGACCATGTCAACCGCTTCTGGGTCAGGCTGCCTTCCGGCCCGTCGGAACATATCTACGGCTGCGGGGAAACATATTCAAGATTTGATCTCAAAGGCGAAAAGGTCAGGATCTTTGTGGCGGAGCACCAGAATACAAGAAGGATTTCACAGAAAATAATCAAAGACAAAATTGTCGGAACCGATCCGGAAAAGGATCTGCGCTTCTCCGCCTATGAATCCTATTACGCCCAGCCGACATTCATCTCTTCCCGGAAGTACTACCTGCATGCGGATACAGTCCGCTATGCCGAATTTGATTTCCGCCGGCCGGAGAGAATTTCGCTGCGTCTGCAGGAAAGACCGGTCATCCATATGGAATCCGGAAAAACGTTCCCGGAGGTTTCCCGGAAGCTTTCGCGGCTGCTGGGCTCTTACGGAAAACTGCCGGAGTGGCTGTATGACGGCGTGATCCTGGCCATCCAGGAAGGCTGTGACGCAGTGGACAGAAGACTGCAGGCAGCCCTGGACGCCGGCGTGAAAGTCAATGGCGTCTGGTCGCAGGACTGGTGCGGCTGCCGGCGGACCGGATTCGGCTACCAGGTCATGTGGAACTGGCAGGCGGACGATGAACTCTACCCAAACCTGAAGGAAAAGATCGCGGAATGGAAAGAAAAGGGGGTTCATTTCCTCGGCTATATCAATCCGTTCATGGCGATTGAAAAACCTCTCTACAGATATGCGAGTGAGCACGGATACTGTGTAAAGAATAAAAAAGGCGAGGACTACATGGTGACCATCACCACTTTCCCGGCGGCGATGATCGACTTTACAAATCCGGAAGCGTATGAGTGGTACAAGAACCTGATCAAGGAAAACATGATCGGCATCGGCATGTCCGGCTGGATGGCGGACTTCGGCGAATATCTGCCTGTCGATTCCGTCCTGCATGACGGCGATCCGAAGGAGCTGCACAACCAGTGGCCTGCGATCTGGGCAAGACTCAACCGGGAAGCGGTAGAGGAATGCGGCGTGAAGGATGAAGTGTTCTTCTTCATGCGGGCCGGCTACACCGGCAGCGTGAAAGACGCCGCCTGCATGTGGACCGGCGACCAGCATGTCGACTGGACCAGGGATGACGGCCTGCCTTCGGTCATACCCGCTTCCCTCTCGCTCGGCATGAGCGGCCAGACCATTGTCCATTCTGACGCCGGCGGCTATACCACGGTCATGCAGATGGTGAGGTCGAAGGAGCTGCTGCTGCGATGGGAGGAAATGAACGCCTTCTCACCGCTCTTCCGGCTTCATGAAGGCAACCAGCCGTCCCGCAACGTGCAGTTTGACACGGATGAGGAGCTGCTGGCGCATCTGGCGAAAATGTCGCGGATCCATACAATCCTGAAGCCGTATCTCATCAGAACAGAAGAGGAGGCGCAGCAGGGGATTCCGATGATGCGGCCGCTGTTCTATCACTATGAAGAATACTTTGAGGATGACAGGGAATACCTGCTCGGCCGTGACCTGCTCATCGCGCCCATCCGCAGGGAAGGCAGGACAGACCGCCATGTCCTTCTGCCGGATGACATCTGGATTGAAGTGTCAACCGGAAAAGAATATGGAAAAGGCGAATACCTGATCCAGGCGCCGGTCGGACAGATACCTGTCTTTGTCCGCAAAAACCATTCGGTGATCGATGAAGAGACAATCGCAGCACTCAGGGAGGAAATGAAGTCATGACACAGCAGAAAAAACATACGCTGAAAAGCCGGATGGCCTATGGCGCTGCCGATATTTACGGCGGCGGCGCGTTCGTGGTCATCAGCACGTTCTATACTGTCTTCCTGACCAAGGCGCAGGGCATGCCTGCCGCCATGGCCGGCACCATTCCGCTGATCGGCAAGGTCTGGGACGCTGTCACTGACCCCATCATGGGCAATATCTGCGACAGGACCAGATCAAAGTTCGGCGCCAAGCGGTTCTACATCATGGCCGGTTCGCTGTTATCGGCTCTGACATTCATCCTGATGTGGATCACAGTGCCGATGAGCTCAATGGGAGCGAAATATGCTTTTTACGCGCTGATGTACATGCTGTTCAGCACCGGTTTCACCATTGTCATGGTTCCCTACAACGGACTTCTGCCGGATATGATTGACGATTATACGGAACGTTCCAGATACAGTTCCGTCCGCATGATGTTCTCAACCTTCGGCGCGATTCTTGCCGGCCTGATCCCGACCATACTGATCAAAGACAATACCAGTCCGAAGCCTTACCTGACTGTTGCCCTGATCTTCGGCGCCATCTTCACAGCCTCGATCCTGTGGACTTTCTTCGGCACCTGGGAAAAACAGAAGGAACCGGTCAAAGTTCCGCTCAAAGACAGTTTTGTGCAGTCCTTCACTGTATATAAATCAAAGTCTTTCAAGATGTTCATCGCCATTTTCCTGCTCGGCCAGGGCGCGGCGGACTTTGTGACAGGCCTGGCGGTCTATTACGTGGATGATGTGCTCAACGCCTATGGCGGCGGCAATTTCACAATCCTGATGGGCGTCCTGCTGGTTGCCCAGTTTGCCGGCACCATCCTGTTCGGCCAGATCATGCAGAGAACCAGCAAGACGTTCCCGATCCTGCTCGGTTTCCCCATCCGCATCGCGGCGACGCTGGCAATGCTGGCGTTCTCGCATGAAGGCGCAAACTTCACGGTTATCCTTGTTCTCTCGTTTATTGTCGGTCTCGGCATGGCGGCCTCCTCGACAAGTATTTATGCCATTCTTTCCGATATGGCGGATGTCGATGAACTGATCACCTCCATTTCCAGGCCCGGCACATGTTCCGGCATGGCCACATTCATCCGCAAGATCGCGACCGGCCTTTCCTCCGCCATCATCGGCCTGATGCTGGGAATGATCGGCTATGATGAAATCGCTGCCTCCTCCGGCCTGCGCCAGGCGGCTTCCGTCCAGAGCGGCATCGCGTATATTTACATCTTTGTGCCGGTGGTTCTCATGGTTCTGACAATTCTTGTCGCCATGAAGTTCCCGCTGCGGCAGAAAGAATTTGAAATCATCAAAAAGGAAATCGCCAGAAGAAAGGGCGAAGAGAATTCAGTTATTACAGAGGAAGAAAAAGCTATCTGCGAAAAGGTCACGGGCTTCGGATATGACCGCTTATGGAACCGTGACAACGCCCTCAGGTTATAGGAAGGAACAAATACAATGAAAATCGGATTTATCGGCCTTGGCATCATGGGAAGCGCCATGTGTGCCAACATCATTCATAAACACGATGACGAAGTCTTTGTCTTTGACATGGACAAAGAAAAAACAGATCTGCTGGCAAAAGAAGGCGGTACTGCCTGCTCTTCCTGCCTGGAAACAGCGCGGAGAGCAGATCTGATCATCACCATGGTGCCCAAAAGTTCACATGTAAAATCCGTTATGGCGGAGATTCTGCCGGTCCTGGATTCTTCAAAGACATGGATTGACATGAGCACCATTGAGCCGGCCGCTTCGGTGGAGATCTCTGAAAAGGTAAAAGAAAAGGGCGCTTCATTCCTCGACGCCCCGGTTGTCAAGTCAAGACCGGCCGCGGAGGCGGGAAAGCTCGGCATCTATGTGGGCGGCAGTGAGGAGGATTATGAAAGAGTCCTGCCTGTGCTTTCCTATATGGGGGAAAATATCATCCGCATGGGCGGTAACGGCAAGGGCCTGGTCATGAAGATCTGCCACAACGCCCTGGTTTCCCAGATCCAGAACGGCGTCAACGAGACGTCGCTGCTGGCGGCTGCCAACGGCATTGATATCCTGACATTCGCAAAGGCGATCAGTTACGGCGGCGGCCAGAATTTCTATCTGGATTCCAAAAAGGAAGTGATCGCGAAGGAAGATTTCACAACCGCCTTCTCCATTGCCAACATGCACAAGGATGTCCACATCTGCCTGAACCTGGCACAGGAATCCGGCGTATATATGCCCGGTGAAGAAAACGCGGCGCGGGTTTATGACGAGGCTATGGAAAAAGGCTTCGGGTCTGAAGATTTCTCAGCCACGGTCAAGGCAGTGAAGGAAAGAAAGCCATGTTGAAACGACTGAACGAAGTCAACGATGTGGAGATCAGATCTGTGTCTGATCCCGCCTTTGCGTCCTATGGCAGGATTGTAAGCGGATTTGATATGAAGGAACTGTTCTCCTACATGGAGACAAAGACATCCATTCCGGAAAACGGCAATGTCTATATTGCCTCAGTCAGTGAGATGGAAGAGACGGATGTCAGGAAAGAAATCGAAACTGTCTGCTATGGCGGTATGCCCGTTCAGAACACCTACTGCAACGGCCCCAACACAACCTACAATGGTTTCGAATATCACAAGGGCAGCGAGCTCAACCTGGCAGTGACGGACTTCATGCTGGTGCTGGCCCATACATGGCAGATCAGGGACAATACGATTGCGCCGGCCGACGCGCAGGTTTTCTATGTTCCGAAGGGAACACTGATTGAGATGTACCAGACAACCCTGCATCTGTCTCCCTGCCGTGTCTGTGATGAAGGCTTCCGCTGCACTGTGATCCTGCCGAAGGGCACCAACACACCGTTAAGCGAAGAAGAAAAACAGGTGCGGGACCAGAATACGGATCCGGAATCCGTGCTTCTGCTGCAGAGAAACAAATGGGTGCTGGCCCATCCGGAAAGAAAACCGCTGATCGACCAGGGAGCCCATCCCGGATTCATCGGTGAAAACAAAGAACTGCATTATTGAGGAATAGATCATGGAAAAGAAATTTCAGGCTGTTTACGTTCCCATCGGGGTCGGTACATTCCACATGCCTTCCGCCGATGACCAGTTTCAGAAATCCATCGCGATGCTGAGGGAGTTCTGTGAGGATATCATTGTCCCGGATGACAAGATCCTGAATGTGGACGCGCTCAGCGCCTATCTTGACACAGTGGACCCGGACCTGATCATCCTGCAGAATCTCACATTTGCCAACGCCGCCTATACATCGGAGGTCATGCACAGATTCCGCAATGTGCCGCTGCTGTTATGGACGCTCAGGGAACCTGTCATTGACGGCGGCAGGCTGCGTCTCAATGCCCTGACCGGCGCTTTCTCGGCTGCCAATACAATCCGCCAGTTCAAGGCGGAGCCATTTGAGTTTGTCTATGGCTCACCGGAAGAAGAACAGGTCCGTGCCAAGGCGGGGAAAATGATCAGAGCCGCCCGGGTGCGCTTTGCGATGAAGTCGCTGAAAGTCTGCGCCATCGGCCACACACCCCAGGGCTTCGGCTTCGGGCGGGCGCTTGACAATGATCTGCTTGAAACCTTCGGCGTCCGCCAGGATGCCATTGAGGCGCGGGAACTCATCGAAAAGGCAAAATCCTTCAGCGATGAAGAGTGCCGGGAATATCTTGAGGACGCAATGAAACGGACCGTCGGCCTTTCGGAAACACCGGAAAGAAACCGGCTGGACTTTGCCCGTCTTTACAAGGCATATGAAGAATATGTCAGGATAAATCATATCGGGGCTGTCGCCTCAAGGTGCTGGCCGGATTTCTTCACCTCCTTCGGAACGCCTGTCTGCGCTGTTCTGGCAATGTTAAATGACCTGGGGGTGGCAGCGGCCTGTGAAGCTGACATGTACGGAGCACTGTCAATGTGGATCGGCATTCAGCTCAGCGGTAAGAGCGCCTTCTTCGGCGATCCGGTTTCCCTGGATGAAAAAGAAAATACCATTACCTTCTGGCATTGCGGCACAGCAGCCTGCTCACTGGCAAGAAAAGACACCGGCGCCGCGATCGGCGAGCACTGCAACCGCCATATCGGCCCGACCATGGAGTTCGGCTGTGAGGAAAGCGAACATGCAGTCATCTTCAGGATCGGCCGCAATCCGGACGGCACATTCCGCTTCTTTATTGCCGAAGGCAAAGCCCTTGATAAACCGAAGCAGTTCTTCGGCACCTCCACGGTCATTGAGACAAAAGCTTCCGCGGAATCCATTATTACCCAATCGGTGCTGGAAGGCTGGGAACCGCATTACGCTGTGATCTACGGCGACGCGGCGGATGAGCTGGAAATGCTGGCGCATATGTTCAACGCGGAAGTCAGAAGATATTAATTCACACTGTCCTGTGTCATAATCTGAGAAGAGAAGCGGGGCAGATATGAACCGCAGGGAGATTTCCATGAGTATAAAAAAGACAGTGACCCGCATTATAAGCATTCTTCTGTGTGTTCTCTTTCTTGTCGGCTGCGGTGACAATATCCCCTCAAAGAAAAAGGTGGTCGCGAAAGGTCCCGAATGGACGGAAAACGCCATTGTCTCCCATACAAAAGACGAACTGACTGCTAAATGGGGCGAACCGGATGAGATCATTGAAAGAGACGGTTCTCAGCTCATAGTCTATACAATCAAACAGGGAAGAATCGAAATCACGTATGACGGCCAGACCCTGAAGGATGTGCAGGCATGGGAGGATGAAGGATATCTGAACAGGATTCCCTGGCCAGTCTCACTGCTTGCGGTCAATGACACAATGGCCGTGATTCTCGGTCTGTTCTGCACCGCGTTCCCGTTCATCCTGCTGTTTGTCATTGTCGCGCTGGTATTCAAAAAGCTCGGCTGGCTCAATACGGGCGACAGGGACGAGAGCCGAAACAGGCGCACGCGGTAAAAACCATATCAATTCTGGAAAAAAAGACTTCTTTGCCGGAAGTCTTTTTTGACGTGAAAAGAAAAGAAGCGCCGCAGCGGGGCAGATGATGATTGTTCATCTGCCTGTCAGCGGCAGCTTCATGGTTTTTTCTGAATCAGTTCTCTTCACCGATCTTTATGACCGCATGGAGATCCTGATCAGGGTTCATGCCTTTGATCAGGGCGGTTAAAATCTGTTCCGCAGCCTGCTTTGCGCTTTGCGTGTAAGTGTCATTGTTCCGGATCTGATCAAGCATCTTTGTTCTTCCGGACCTGATCATTTTCTCTTCCGTGAGCGCCGCCGCTTCGGAAGGGTCCGTATCATTTTCAATTCCGGTTTCCTGCCGGAACAGAAGCTTTTCAGCGCTCTCCTCTTCTTCATCGAGTTCCAGCTCAAGCCGGCTGATCCTTAATG
>JAUNJW010000242.1 GCA_030533035.1 Erysipelotrichaceae bacterium | reverse complement strand
ACGGTGTCATAGGCGCCAAGACCGTTTTCAACGACCATGACCGGTTTCTCATAGCGGTCATAGATCATTTCCAGATAATACTGAAGTCCGGAAGGATCGGTGGACCAGCCCCAGTCACTGTATTTCAGATAGGGGTTCTTTGTGCCGGTGGACATGTTGCCGCCGACGGTTTCCAGACCGGTATGGGTGGTGACATTCTGTGACATGTAATAGCTGAATGTATACATGTCGACAGTGCCTTTCTTCAGCTCTTCCAGGTCTTCTTCCGTGATGTCAAGGTCTTTGACATGGTAGGTATCCCAGATTCTCTTTGCGTAGGTGGGATATTTTCCTCTGCACTGCACATCGGAACAGTACCAGATCTTTGTCTCCCACATGTGGCGGTTCCACATGATGTCCTCGGGATCGCAGGTGGCAGGGTAGTAGCAGATGCCGCAGATCATGCAGCCGATCATGTTCTCAGGATCGATGGCATGGCCGATCTGGACAGCCTTCGCGGAAGCGACAAACTGGTAGTGAAGAGCCTGGATGCCTTCCTGATAGCGCCATTCGGGGATGGAGCCGTCACGGACAGGCTGGGGCATGTAGTTGTTGATCTCGTTGAATGTCAGCCAGTACTTTACAAGGCCTTTGTATTCTCTGAAACATGTCTCCGCGAAACGGACGTAGAGATCGATCAGCTTTCTGTTATTCCAGCCGCCGTATTCCTCTTCCAGGTACAGCGGGGTATCGAAGTGCCAGATGGTGACCAGCGGCTCAATGCCGTTTTTCTTCAGTTCTTTAAATACATCACGGTAGTGTTCAACGCCGGCCTGATTGGGCTCTTCCTCAATTCCTTTGGGGAAGAGTCTGCTCCAGGAGATGGACATGCGGTATGTTTTGAATCCCATTTCCGCGAATAAGGCGATATCTTCCTTATATCTGTGATACTGGTCGATGCCTTTGTGGTTGGGATAATACTGGTCTTCCAGAACCGCGTAATGAGCGCCTTCGGGAAGCTTGTCATGTTTCTTTTTAAAGCCGGGATTGCCGTCTTTGTCGATAAAGGTGATATAGCGCGGTGTATTGACTGTGCCGCCGGTGGTGACGTCGGTCAGGGCAGGTCCTCTGCCGTCTTCATTCCAGGCGCCTTCGCACTGATTGGCAGCGGTGGCGCCGCCCCACAGGAAATTCTTCGGAAAACTCATGATATACGCTCCTTCTTTTTTCTGATTATATCAGTCAGCGGGTGGAATCACGTTCCACAAGTGAAACGCTGATGACGTTTTCTTTCTGCACTTCTTTTCCCGCGGCCAGGTCCAGGAGGATTTCACAGGCCCTGCCTGCCAGACTTGCCGGATTTCTGTCCAGGGATGTGATCGAAGGGGAAGCCATGGTGGAATACGGGCTGTTGTCGAAGGAGATCAGCCTGACGTCCTCAGGGGAATAGAAGCCCACTTTGCCCAGTGCCTTCATGGCCCCGAAAGCGGCTCTGTCACTGGATGTGATGATGCCGTCTGCCCGGCGGCCGTCCTTCATGACTTTCATGATCAGCTCACCTGTCTCCTGTTCAGAAGAACCCTTGCCGGTGCGGTTGAGGACATAGTCCGGATTGAATTCAATGCCTGCTTCCGCAAGTGCTTTTTTATAGCCTTCCAGGCGGGGATTGTTCTGGTTCTCGGCAATATAGCCGGGCATCAGAAGGATATTCCTGCAGCCTTTTGCAATCAGATATTTCGCAGCTTCTTTCATGGCTGCTTCATCATCATTGGCAACCCAGGGGATTTCTCTTTCACTCTCGGGAACCCTGTCAACCCAGACAAGCGGCAGATCCGCGGGAATGGTTTCTTCTGTAACCTGGGATAAACCGGAGACAGAAATGACTCCGCTGACGCCGGCTTCCTTCAGTGTGGCATAGAAGCCTTTTTCTGTTTCCGCGTCATTATGGCTGTCGCATGTCAGTACTGTATAGCCGTTCTTTCTCATTTCTTCCGCCACCGCGTGGGCAAGGGAGGCGAAGAAGCTGTTGTCCATTGTCGGGACGATCATTCCGATTGTTTTCATCATGCGTTGCCTCTCAGTTCACTGATCAGTTCTTCATAGGTTCTTCCTTTGCGGAAGAGTGCGCTTGAGCCCAGGATAAATCCGTCCGCTCCAAGATTCGAAAGATCTTCGATGACATCGGGAGAACAATGGCCGTCAATCATGACTTTGAAGCCGTATTCCTGCTTCAGTTTAATCAGCTGCTGAACCTTCTTTCTTGTGAAGTCAATGAAGCCCTGGCCGGCAAATCCCGGATTGACTGTCATGACCAGCACATAGTCGCAGAGGTTCAGGATCTCACTGATGGAAGCCACGGAAGTATCGGGATTCACCGCGATGCCTGCGTAAGCGCCCATTTCCTTGATATGGGCCAGTGTTTTGACAACATACCGTTCAGATTCAGGATGGATGTAGATAATGTCCGCGCCAGCCTTGATGAACCAGTCGACCTTGGAAGCCGGGTTTTCAATCATCAGGTGGCAGTCGACCAGCTTGTCTGTATATTTGCGGATGGTCTGCACATCCATGACGCCCATGGTGAAGTTGGGGACGAATGTGCCGTCCATGATATCGCAGTGGAAGATATCCACGCCGGCATTGTCGAGCGCTCTGACTTCATCGGCGAGATGGCCGTAGTTGGCGCACATCATGCTCGGACACAACAGTTTTTGAGCCATATTATTCCTCCGCTGCCTTCAGGTGCTGTGTTTCCTCGATTTCAGCGATCATGTCGACTCTTGTCTGGTGTCTGCCGCCTTCATATTCCGCAGCCAGCCATTCATCGACGATCATCTTGGCTGTCTCAATGCCGATGACTCTGGAGCCGAAGGCAATGATATTTGTGTTGTTGTGCTGCTTTGAGAGTTTTGCTGTATAAGGTTCTGAGCAGACGCAGGCTCTGATGCCATGCACCTTATTGGCGGACAGGGAGATGCCGACGCCTGTGCCGCAGATCAGCACGCCTCTGTCGACTTCACCGTTTACGACCATCTTCGCGACTTTGTAGCCGGAGACGGGGTAATTGAATCTTTCGGAAGAGTCTGTTCCGACATTGATCACTTCGTGTCCTTTGGATTCGAGGTAAGCTTTGATTTCATTCTTCATGTCAACTGCGACATGGTCATTTCCGATTGCGATTTTCATATTCAGTCCAGGTCCTCTCCGTTGCTTTCAATGCACTTTTTGTACCAGAAGAAGGAATCTTTTCTCTTTCTTTCAAATGTTCCTTCTCCCTTGTCATTCATATCGACATAGATCAGGCCGTATCTCTTTTCGATCTGGCCGGTGGAAGCGGACACCAGGTCAATGCCGCCCCATGTGGTGTAGCCCATGACGTCGACGCCTTCCTCGACAGCCTGCTTCAGCTGCTTGATGTGGGCGCGCAGGTAGTTGATTCTGTAATCATCGTGGATGGAGCCGTCTTCCTCAACTTTGTCCCTGGCGCCGAGGCCGTTTTCGATGACGAGCAGGGGGATGTTGTATCTGTCATACAGGGTATGCATGAAGTATCTGAAGCCGACCGGGTCGATCTGCCAGCCCCATTCACTCTTTTCAAGATAGGGGTTCTCCATGCCAAGGAACACATTGCCTTTGCCTTCAACGCCGTCGCTGTGGGTTGTGC
>JAUNJW010000041.1 GCA_030533035.1 Erysipelotrichaceae bacterium | reverse complement strand
GATTGAAAACGGAAAGATCACCGTTCCTGTCAAGGGCGCGGCCCTGATCGGCAGCGCGCCTGAGATCCTGATGAACATCGAAAAAGTCTGTTCCAACCTGGAGCGGGCCCAGGGCATGTGCGGCTCCATCAGCGGATCCATTCCTGCCGATGTCGGCCAGCCGGCTATTTTCGTCAGTTCCATCACAGTCGGAGGTACATCCAATGAATAAGGAAAAATGGTTTGAAAAAGCTCTGGCCGAAGGCTTTGAAAGCTTTGAGATTTACCAGGATATGACTGAGGAGCGCCGCTTCACATGGTTTGAAGGGCAGCTCGACACCTATGTGGTTTCCCATGTGCTCGGCACTGCCTTCCGCGGTGTCACCGGCGGCAAAATGGTCAACGCCTCCAGCGAGGATACCGGCGACAGCCAGATGGACGATATCATTTCGTCCATGAAGCAGCAGGCTTCCATGATCTCTTCCGAAGACAAAGCCAGAATCCGCCGGCCTGAACAGATTGAGCCGAAGGAAAAGAAACAGCCGGCTTCCTTTGACGCCGCAAAGATCAGGGAATTCCTGAAGAAGGCGGAGGAAAAGATCCTGGCTTATGATGAAAGAATCTTCCAGGTCACAGACCTTGAATATGAAGAAAGCCGCCAGAAGAGAACCATCGTCAATACATACGGGATGGATCTTGCCGATGAAGCGGGAATCAATGTCCTGGTGGCGGGTGCCGCCGCAAAGCAGGGCGAGGAAGTCCGCAACGCCTATGAGTTTGAACCGGTTGAGAATCCTGACACATTCGATCTCGACGCGTTTGTTTCAAAGCTGGCCGACAAGGTCACCGGCCGCCTCGGCGCCGGCATCCCGGAATCCGGAAACGTGTCCGTCCTGATCGACAGGGAGGCGATGACTTCCCTGTTTAGGGCCTTCAGCCCGATGTTCTGCGGCGATCAGATCCGTAAGGGGATTTCACCGCTGAGTGACAGGCTCAACGAAAAGGTCTTCAGTGACCTGATCACGATTATTGATGATCCCGCCTGCCAGCAGGCGTATACAAACTGTCAGTTCGATGACGAGGGCTGCCCGGTAAAGCGCAAGACGGTCGTGGATCATGGCGTATTCAGAACAATCCTGCATTCCACTGCCAGCGCCGACGCGATGAACTGCGAAAGCAGCGGCAACGGATTCCGCCGTTCCTATGACAGCCCGGTTGATTCCGTTCCCCGCAATTTCTGGATTGAGCCGGGGGAAAAGACGCCGGAAGAGCTGATGAAGGAAATGGGCGACGGCATTATGATCACCGAATTCGCCGGCCTGCATGCAGGTCTCAGGCAGGTCACCGGCGATTTCTCGCTGCAGTGCGGCGGCTACAGGATCAAAGACGGAAAGCGGGCGGAAGGCCTGACGCTTTTCACCGCTGCCGGCAACTTCTTGGAACTCCTCAGCGATGTGAAGGCAGTTGCCAATGATCTTGAGTGGGGTGTTTCATCCACCGTGACGCCGAGCATTCTTGTCGGTTCACTGGCTGTCAGCGGCAGATAATACCATCCTGATGAAGAGGCAGAAATGCCTCTTTTGTCTTTTTAAGAAAGACTGGAGCGGACCGCTCTGTCTTTTTGAATCTTCAGTGTTATAATATCCGGGTATATGGAAAAACATGATAGCGAAATGACGAATACACCGGTTCGGGAAACCACCGAGGATCTCAGCTTCCTGGCCGCCACCAGCGTTCTCGAAACACTGGCGGAAGGCACTCCGGCTGATGAGCAGGCGGCGAATCTTTCCGAAACCCAGGTGTTTGAAAAACTGACGGAGCCGAAGACGCCGCAGCCGGAAAAGAAAGAACAGGAAAAAACAAAAGGGGATGAGAGCAGAAGCTTCCGCTCCTCCGCCCTGCGTGAAGTCCTGCTGTTTTTCCGTGACCTGGCTGTATGCCTGGCGGCGGTGCTGCTGACTGTCAACTTTATCCTCAGACCGATCCAGGTCAAAGGCTCTTCCATGTATCCGACCCTGACAAACGGAGCGGTCGGCGTTTCCAACCTGCTGGGCTACCGGATGGACGGAATCAGCCGCTTTGACATTGTCATTATTTATATGGAAGACAAGAACGAATATCTGGTCAAGCGCTGCATCGGCCTGCCCGGGGAAACCATCCACGCGGCGGACGGCATTGTTTACATCAACGGCGAACCGGTTGACCAGGAATTCCTGAACACAGAGTATGCCGAAACCTTCGACGGCGTCTTCATGGGCGATTTCGAACCGGTCACACTCGGCGAAGATGAATACTTCTGCATGGGCGACAACCGCCCGCATTCCACCGATTCGCGCTACTACGGGCCGTTCTCGAAGGATATGATCGTCTCCAAGGGCGTCTTTATCCTCTTCCCGTTCTCCGGCTTCGGGGTGCATACATGGTAAAAGTGCAGTGGTATCCCGGGCATATGGAAAAGGCCCGGCGGCAGATGACCGAACGGCTGAAGGCTGTTGACATGATCATCGAACTGCGCGACTGCCGGATCCCGGAAGCTTCCACAAATCCGATGCTGAACATGATGGCGCAGGGAAAACCGCGCCTGATTGTGCTTGCGAAGACTGACATGGCGGATCCTGTCCAGACGGAGAAATGGGTGAAGGAACTGCGCCGTGACAATCAGTCGTGCCTGGCTGTCGACCTGATGCGCGACAACAGCGCCGGCAAGAAGATCATCCGCGAAGCGCTGGAACTGATGAAGCCAAAGCGGGAAAAACAGAAGGCCAGGGGAATCAATCCCCGGGCTGTGCGGGCCATGGCCTGCGGCATTCCCAATGTCGGCAAGAGCACGATGATCAACCGCATCGCCGGCAAAAACACGGTCAAGGCCGCTGACAAGCCGGGCGTCACGAAAAGCCTGACGTGGATCCACGCCGATCCCCAGCTGGAGCTGCTCGACACACCGGGCGTCCTGTGGCCCAAATTCGATGATGAGAAAACCGGCTCGCTGCTGGCGGCGCTGGGCTCCATCAATGATGATATCCTTGACCGCAAGATGATCGCGATGGACGCGATCCATATCATCCAGGATCTCTACCCGGGAAAGCTGGAGGAAATCTACGAGGCGCCTGACGTCAATCCCAACGGCATGCTGAAGGGAATTGCGGCCAAAAGAAACCTGGTCAGCGACAAGGGCGAACCCGATACGAAAAGGGCAGCGGAGCTCTTTCTCAACGAACTGAGAAAAGGCAGACTGGGGAGGCTGACACTCGAACATGTCCAGAACAAAGACAGTGAAGATCACGACGAATGAATTTGAACACGATGCCTGGGCAAAGGGAAAACTGCTGCTGGGAATCGACGAAGCCGGCCGGGGACCCCTGGCCGGTCCTTTGACTGTGGCCGGTGTCATCTTTGAGCCCGGCTATGAGAATCCCGAGATTTACGACTCCAAGGGACTCTCAGAGAAAAAGCGGGAAAAGCTCTATGACACAATCATGGAGGATGCCCTCTGGTTCCAGATTGTCCAGGTCAGCGAAGCGGATATCGACCGCTATGACATTTATCACGCCGACCAGATGGCGATGTCGCGCATTGCCATGGAAGCCCCTGAGGCGGTGGTGGTCACCGACGCGATGCCGCTGGATCTTGAGGAAAGGGAAGTATACCATCCGGTCAAGGGCGACCAGAAATCCGTCTCTGTGGCGGCTGCCTCCATCCTGGCCAAGGTCACCCGTGACAGGACCATGTATATGTATGACGAAAAGTATCCCCAGTACGGCTTTGCGTCCAACAAGGGCTATCCGACAAAGGCTCATCTGGAAGCTATCCAAAAGTACGGAATCACTGAAATCCACAGGAAAAGCTTCGGCCCGGTGCGGGCAGTCCAGACACAGCTTGATCTTTTTTCTGAGGATTTCTGACAATTGAAGCGTATAAAGATGCAGGAGGTACACGTTATGAACCGTGAAACACTTGCATCTTATTCTATTCAGTATGACGGAAACTGGGACAGAATCCGGCTGGCCGTCATGAACGAGGAAAAACCGCTTTTGACAGAAATCAGGGAACGCTATATCACAATCCTTGATGAGGCCTATCCGGACTGCCTGCGCCAGCTGCGCAATCCGCCCTGGGTGCTTTTCTATCAGGGAAACATCCACCTGCTGAGGGAACCGATGATCACGATTGTCGGCTCGCGGGATCTTTCGGAATACGGCGAAGAGCTGACAGTCACCGCCGCCGATGAGCTGAAGAAGCGCTTTGTCCTGGTCTCCGGCCTGGCGAAAGGGGCGGACAGTCTCGTCCACAAATGCGCGCTGGAGGACGGCCACTCAGTCGGCGTGATCGGCAGCGGCCTCGCCACCCGGTATCCGAAGGAAAACAGCGGCCTGTATGAAGCGATGGCGAGAAGGGATCTCATCATCAGTGAATGGCCGCGCAGCTGCGGCGTCAGGAAGGAAAACTTCCCCTGGCGCAACCGGATCCTGGCGGCGCTCGGACAGGCGCTGATCGTCACCGCCGCAAAAACAAGGTCCGGGACGATGCATACAGTCAATGAGGCGCTCCAGCTCGGCAGAGACATTTACACCTTCCCGTATCCGTTTGAATGCGCTGAAGGCCGCGGCTGCGACCAGCTGATCAATGACGGCGCCAATATCCTTTTCACCCGCGGGCAGCTCAGTGAAATCAGGCCAAAACTGACAATATGTTGAAAGTTTGTTTTTTTTACGCTAAGCTTTGTGTTGTCATTTTTTACATATGGAGAATTGATTATGAAGAATCTTGTCATTGTCGAGTCACCGTCCAAGTCGAAAACCATCGCCAAATATCTCGGAGACGGTTTTACAGTGGTTTCCAGCAAAGGCCACATCCGTGACCTTGCGATCAAGGGAAAAGACGGTCTCGGCGTCGATACTGAAAATGATTTCGCACCGACATATGCCGTGTCGAAGGATAAGACCGATACTGTGAAGGAACTCAGGACCCAGGCGGCCAGAGCGGACCATGTTTATCTGGCAACCGACCCGGACCGTGAGGGAGAAGCGATCAGCTGGCATCTGGCCCAGGAACTCGGACTGGATGAAAATGCCGAGGACCGCGTCACATTCCATGAGATCACAAAGAACGCTGTCACCGAAGCCTTCAAAAAGCCAAGGGCCATTGACATGGATCTTGTCCATTCCCAGGAGACCAGAAGAATCCTGGACAGAATGATCGGTTTCAAGCTTTCCAAGCTGCTCAATTCCAAGATCCGCTCGAAGTCGGCCGGCCGCGTGCAGTCGGTTGCCCTCAAGCTGATTGTTGAAAGAGAAAAGGAAATCCGTTCTTTTGTTCCGAAGGAATACTGGACTGTCGAAGCGGAATTCACAAAGGACAGAAAGAAGTTCACCGCCTCCCTGGCAAAGATTGCCGGTGAGAAGGCAGAACTGACAAACGGGGAAGAAGCGCAGAAGGTGGTCGACGGCTGCCAGTCGCTGTTCACTGTTTCCGAAATCAAGTCCACCCAGAGAAGAAGGGAAGCCCGGCCGCCGTTTATCACCAGCACTCTGCAGCAGGAAGCTTCCACCAAGCTTTCCTTCTCGGCCAAGAGAACCATGTCCATTGCCCAGCGTCTGTACGAAGGCATCGATATCGGCTCTGGCCAGGAAGGTCTGATCACAGATATGAGAACCGACTCCACCCGTCTTTCCGACGTCTTTGTCGGCCAGGCCAGAAGCCTGATCCAGGAAGAATACGGCAAACAGTATCTGGGCCGCTATACCGTCCGCAACGACGCCAGCTCCCAGGACGCCCACGAGGCTATCAGGCCGACATCCCTGGCAAATACTCCTGATAAGATCAAACCGTATCTGACAAGCGAGCAGTACCGTCTTTACAAGATGATCTACGCCAGGGCGCTCTCATCGCTGATGGCAGCCGCAAAATATGACTCACTCAGCGTGACCCTGAGCCAGGGCATCTATGATTTCAGCGCCCAGGGCTCGACACTGGCGTTCGACGGCTATCTGAAAGTCTACGGTGATTATGAGACCGGCAAGGATATTATTCTGCCGGCCCTGGTCCAGGACGAACAGCTCAGCGCCAACGCGGTCAATGCCAGCCAGCACTTTACTGAACCGCCGGCACGCTACACCGAGGCAAGGCTGATCAAGGCCCTCGAGGAAGACGGCATCGGCCGTCCTTCCACCTATGCCATGATCATTGACACGATCCAGGCAAGAGGCTATGTCACACTGGAAAAGGCAAATGAGAAGAGCCGCACAAAGGTATTCATTCCCACCCAGCAGGGTGAGCTGACAACCGAGAAGCTCGATGAGTTCTTCGCGGATATCATCAATGTCCGCTATACAGCGGAGATGGAAACCAAGCTCGATGAAATCGCCGAAGGCGACGCCAACGAGATCGAGACACTGCGCAGCTTCTGGCAGAGATTCACGCCGCTTGTCGACAGGGCATACGCGGACATGGAGAAACTGCAGCCGGAAAAGGTCGGCGAAACATGCCCGGACTGCGGCAGCGAACTCGTCTACCGCAACGGCCGCTACGGCAGGTTCATCTCCTGCTCGAACTTCCCGACATGCCGCTATACAAGAAAGATTGAAGTCCAGGAAAAGGAAAAGCCGGAGCCGACCGGAAAGATGTGTCCGGTATGCGGCCGTGAGCTGCTCAAAAGAAAGTCCCGCTTCGGTACCTACTTCCATGGCTGTTCCGGATTCCCGAAATGCAGATACATGGAAAACCTGAACGGGGAAAGAATTGTGTCCCGCCGGGACAAGGCGAAAGGCGACGCTTCAGAAGAAAAGCCGGCCCGCAAAACTACAAAGCGGACCGCCCGGAAGAAGGCCGCATGAGCCGCGCCGCGGTGATCGGCGCCGGCCTGGCCGGCTGTGAAGCCGCCTGGCAGCTTGCCGAAAGAGGCATTGAAGTCACTTTATACGAGATGAAGCCGCACAAGAAAAGTCCGGCCCATCACGCTGACACATTCGCGGAGCTGGTATGTTCCAACTCCCTGCGCTCAGACGCCCTGACCAACGCCGTCGGCCTGCTCAAGCAGGAGATGCGCGAGATCGGTTCGCTGATCATGAAGTGCGCCGATGAAAACAAAGTGCCGGCCGGATCCGCCCTGGCGGTTGACCGGGTTAAGTTCTCGCAGGCGGTTACTGACGCCATCCGCTCGCATCCGCTGATTGAAATCAGGGAAGAAGAAATCACAGAGGTTCCAGACGGCCCCGCGGTGATCGCGACCGGCCCGCTGACAAGCGAGCCGCTGGCAGAAGCGATTATAAAAAAGATGGACCAGCAGTCATGTTATTTCTATGACGCAGCAGCGCCGATCGTTACGGCCGAATCCATCGACATGAGCAAAGCCTACCGCAAGTCGCGCTATGACAAGGGCACGGCGGATTATATCAACTGCCCGATGACCTTCGAGGAATTCGAAGCGTTCTACCAGGCGCTGATCCAGGCCGAGACAGCTGAGATGCATGACTTTGAAAAGGAAGTCTACTTCGAAGGCTGCATGCCTTTTGAAGTCATGGCAAAAAGAGGCCGCGACACGCTGCTGTTCGGACCGATGAAACCGGTCGGCCTTGAGCAGGAGGGAAAACGGCCCTATGCGGTGGTCCAGCTGCGCCAGGACAACGCGGAAGCGACCCTGTACAACATCGTCGGCTTCCAGACCCATCTCAAGTGGGGTGAGCAGAAGCGCATCCTGCAGATGATCCCGGGCCTGGAAAACTGTGAGATTGTCCGCTATGGCGTCATGCACAGGAACACGTATATCAACTCGCCGCGCTGGCTGCGGGAAACCTACCAGTTCAAAGACCGCGACGACCTGTTCTTCGCCGGTCAGATGACCGGGGTGGAGGGCTATATTGAGTCGGCGGCTTCCGGCATGCTGGCGGGCATCAACATGGCCCATGTGCTTAAAGGTGAAAAGCCTGTTGAGCCGGGTGTGAAAACCATGATCGGGGCGATGAGCCATTACATCACCCATGCCGATCCCGATCACTTCCAGCCGATGAACGCCAATTTCGGCATCATGTACCTGGAAGGAAAACATAAGAAAAAAGACCGCAAGGCTGCCTATGCCCCGCAGTCGCTTGCGATTATTGCGGAGATGAAAGAGGATGGCAGACTTTGATCAGTCACTTGACAGATTCCTGGCTGTTCTCGGCGTCCAGCGCACCGGCTCGAAAGACACCGATGACGCCTACCGCCGTGACATCAGCCGTTTTATCTCGTATCTGCGGGATTGCAGAATAGAAGACTGGGAAGAAGTCGGCCGCGATACGGTGTCTGATTACATCACAAGGCTCAGAAGCGGTGAGTTTTCAGAGAAACCTCTTTCCAACGCCAGCTACGCCCGTTCACTGTCCGCCCTGAAATCCTTCTGGCGCTATCTGAATCTGCACGAGGGAGTGAAAAACAATCCGGTGCAGCTGTTCAAAGGCGCAAAGAGCAGAAGGCATCTGCCGGACTATCTGACATTCGAACAGATGGACACGCTGCTGAATTCCTTTGATCTCAGCACCCCGGCCGGTATCCGCGACCGGTGCATCCTGGAAACCATGTATGCCTGCGGCCTGCGTGTCTCCGAATGCGCCGGCTTAAGAAAGATGGACGTACGGATCCGCGACGGCTGGCTGAGCGTGATCGGAAAGGAAAGCAAGGAACGGCTTGTGCCGTTCTATCCCCGCTGCGGCAAGCTTCTTGACTTATATCTGCGCGAGGCCCGTCCGGAATTCATGAAGGGCAGACCGGAACACGGCATCCTGTTTGTTTCCCAGAAGGGCACGCCGATCACGGCAAGGGCGATCCAGATGATCTGCGAGAAAGCGTCGGTCAATGCCGGCATTTCCCGCCACGTTCATCCCCATATGATCCGCCATTCCTTCGCGACCCATCTGCTCGACAACGGGGCGGATCTGAGAATCGTGCAGGAACTGCTGGGCCACGAAAACCTTTCGACGACCCAGATCTATACGCATGTCACCCAGGACAGGCTGCAGAAAGTGGTCGAGCAGGCCCATCCCCACGGCCGCCGCAGCCCCCGGAAGTGAAAGAAATTTCGCTTGCAAAGTGACATGCTTATGCTAGAATACATCACGACAGGAAAAGGACATCAGCTTCAAAAGGCGCATGCTCCTTTTTTTGAAAAGAGGAGGCCGGCATGAGTGAGAATATCGTTCTGTCCACATCCACAGATGCAGTGACCGTGATCGTCAGGGCCGGATTCTTTTCTATCTGTTTCAAAGACGAAATCATCTTTTGACAGCTTTCCCTGTGAGGACAGCTGTTTTTTTGTGAAACCGGAAGGAGATCTGACATGAAGCGCAGAATCATCAACGCAAAAGTTCTCTGCAATGAGCAGCCGGAAGACCTGGAAGTTCTTTTTGACGAGAACGGAATCATTGAAGTCAGTCCTCTCATCGAAGACGATGACTGTGAAATCATCGACGGCGCCGGCTGTGTCGTGCTGCCCGGCCTGATCGACGTCCATGTCCACCTGCGCGAGCCCGGCTTTGAGCACAAGGAAACGATTGCCACCGGGTCAATGGCGGCTGCCCATGGCGGCTTTACAACCATCTTCGCGATGCCCAACCTCAATCCGTATCCCGACTGCGCGGAAACGATGAAGGAATATCTTGAACTGATTGCCCGGGATGAAAATGTCAACGTCTATCCCTACGGCACCATCACCAAAGGCGAAAAGGGCGAAGAAGTCTCCGCGATGCAGGAAATGGAAGAGCTTGGCATCTGCTGGTTCTCCGATGACGGCGTCGGCGTCGCAAGCGATGAAGTCATGCGGGCCGCCCAGCAGGAAGTCAGACGCCTCGGCTGTCTGATGGCCTGCCATACGGAAGACATGAACTACCGCCGCCCGGGCGCCTGTGTCCACGAATCCGCCTATGCCAGGGAAAACGGCTGGGACGGCATTCCTTCCGAATGTGAGAGCGCCCAGCTTGAGCGTGACCTGAAGCTGGCGGAGGAAACCGGCCTGCGCTACCATGCCTGCCATATTTCAGCCATTACCAGTCTCAATGCCCTGGCTGCCGCAAAGGAAAAGGGACTCGATGTCTCGGCGGAAGTCACTGCCCATCATCTGCTTCTTGAAGACAGGGACGTCAAAGGCCCCAACTGGAAGATGAACCCGCCGTTAAGAAGCCATGAGGACAGGATGGCGCTGATTGAGGCGCTGGAAAACGGCACCCTGGATTTCATTGCCAGCGATCATGCCCCGCATACATACGAAGACAAAAACAAACCGATGAGCAGCGCCGCTTTCGGCATCATCTCGCTGGAAACCAGCTTCCCGCTGCTTTATACGGAGTTTGTCCATAAACAGAAGAGATGGACGCTCAGCCAGCTCGTGAACTGGATGAGCACAAAGCCGGCCCAGAGGTTCGGTCTCAAGCACAAGGGCAGAATCGAAGCCGGCTGCGACAGCGACCTGATTCTGGTCAGGCTCGGGGAAGAAAGAGTCATCGACAGGAACACATTCTTCTCCAAGGGCAGAAACACGCCGTTTGACGGCTGGAGCGTCAATGCCGAAGTTGCTGAAACAATCGTCAGCGGCAGAACCGTATGGAGGAAAGAACAGTGAAAACATACCAGGCCAGAATACTTGAAAATACAGAGACTGCCGCCGATACATACCGCATGGTTCTTTCCACTGAATGCGGTCAGGAAGTTAAGTGTGGCCAGTTTGTCCAGGTGCAGGTGCCGGGATTCTATCTGCGCCGACCCATCTCCGTCTGCATGGCGGATGAAGAGACACTGACACTCGTCTATAAGGTTGTCGGTGACGGCACAAAGGCAATGAGCGGAATGGAAAAGGGGAGTCTGGTTGACATCTTCGGCCCCCTGGGCCATGGCTTCCCGCTGGCTGACAGGGACGTCCTGCTGATCGGCGGAGGCGTCGGCACGCCGCCGCTGCTGCTGACCGCGAAGAAATATATCGAAAACGGACATAAAGTGACAGCGGTCCTGGGCTTCAATGACAAAGCTTCCGTCATGCTGGAAGAGGAATTCAGAAAGCTTGGCGCAGCGGTCTGTGTCGCGACGATGGACGGCTCATACGGGACAAAGGGCACCGTCATGGATGCGATCCGCGAAAACAATATCAGTGAAACATTCGTTCTTTC
>JAUNJW010000040.1 GCA_030533035.1 Erysipelotrichaceae bacterium | reverse complement strand
ACTCAAAAGGCTCCTTCGCCCACATGCGGTTGGTGGTGTCTTCTTCAAGTCCCAGATAAATCTGAATCTGATCCCTGTATTTTTCTTTCAGTGTCAGCACTTCGTTTATATACTTCCGGGTATCCTCAATACTCATCGCATAAGGGTCCTTGACCGGCGCATGACCGGAAAAGCCGAGTATATCAAAACGTTTTTCGATGGCCTTGAGAACCATCTGTTCAAGCGGATCGCGGCCATCGCAGTAAGTGGAATGTGTATGCAGATTCTGTCTCATAATCCCTCCGGATCAAAAAAGCACTGTGATCAGAAATACTGTATCACAATGCCGTTTGTTTTTTAAAAGAGTCTTCTTCTGGTTGTCTCTTCATCGAGATCATAGACAGCGGTGATGCCCCTGTCGGTCAGGATGGAAACATTCTCGGCCTTTGTCAGGGAACGGTACAGCCTGTACTGTTCCTTCATCTTTTCCGTATAGGAGCCGGGATCGTCGCTGGTCAGGAATACGCCGCCGCTGAGCGCGTCAAGGACAGCCAGCGAGTATTTCTGTCTTTCCGTCAGCGAGCAGTTGTCGGTGCGCAGGAAGAAGACATCCGGATCCGAGAGATACGCCCTGCCGTTGAGGGCTTTTCTTGAAAGGATGTTGGCGACAGCGTTCTTGGTGCTTGGCCTTTCACGGTGAATCAGATGCATGTATGCCTTGTCGTCCCAGTCCAGGGTGACGTCGCAGCTGATCCGGCAGTATTCAAACTTTCCGAAGGCAGGCATGACGGGTACGCCGCAGCCGAGAACCGGGTGGCTGCCGCACAGTCTGCGCAGCAGGTCGCAGGCCCTGATCATGCGGCCGGCCCTGGTTTCATTTTCCGTTCCGTATACAGCGGCGCAGTACAGGAAATCAAGCTTGACCAGGTCGAAGCCCCATTCGTCAAAGACGCGGCTGAAGACTTTCTCCAGATAATCAATCACTTCCGGGTTGTCGATATCGAGGCAGTAGAAGCCGCTCCAGTTGGAACCGGCTTTGAACAGCCCGTTCTCATCCTTGATGAACCAGTCGGGATGCGAGCGGAACGTATCGGATTTTTCCTCCGCCGCAAACGGCGCCAGCCATAAGCCGGCTTCAAATCCCGCTTCGTGGATCTGGTCCGCCATCGCTTTCATGCCGGCCGGGAATTTGGTTTCATCGCAGGTCAGCCAGTCGCCGACAAACGGTTCCCAGCCGTCGTCAATCTGGAACAGGTCGCCCTTTTCAAAGATTTTCTTACAGCCTTCAAGATCTTCCCGGATCGTTTCTTCCGAAATGTCCTGGTAACGGTTGTACCAGCTGGAATAGCCGGCGATCTTCTTCTCTGTCAGCGGCCTGATTCCCATCATCGCAAACCAGGTGTCAAAGACTTCCGCTTCGCTGCCTTCCGCGTAATAAAGGTCAAGGGCTTCGAAATCGCCGTCGGCTTTGAGGCCTTTGCAGTCTTTTGTAATATGGAGGATTCCTTCCTCGTCATTGTAAAGGAACTGGGTATAGCCGTTCTTCTCACTGAGCGAGGCAAACAGGCGGTAAAAGCCGCCGCGGCGGAAATAGCACCAGCTGAATCCGTGCAGGATTCCCTTTGTGTAGGGATAGTCCGTGAAGTGATAATCCGAATAGCCGTCAAAGGCATATCTTCTGACGAGTGGACGGGGAATGCCGTGCAGGCCCCTGATCCGGTCGTCACGGGAGTATTCGGGACATGTGGTCCATGTCTGGTAGCCATTCATGAAGATTTTCTCTTCATCCGCCACATCGACCTTCACATCAGCCCTGATCTCCTCAATGGTTTCATTATGAACCGGGAAAATCACATGCAGGGCGCCGGCAAAGGAAACACTTCCCTCATTGACGGTCCCTTCAGCCGTTTTCATGAAGTAATCAAGCTTCATCGAACTCACCTTCTTTTTTCGCCTTGAGGGCAAGGGCAATCTCCTCCGCCTTCTGGTCGGTCAGGATGAACTTCTTCCGGAAGACGAAGAACGCGCAGACAAGGCCGATAATCGGGATGATTGTCATCAGCAGACGCAGTCCCATCAGGGTCGAAGCTGACTGGGCGACGATCTCGCCTTCGGTGTCAGCGTTGCCGACCAGGCCGATCAGTGTCATGCCGATGCCGGTCAGGAATACGGCGACGCCGCTGGCCAGCTTGACGACGAATGTCTGCATGGAGAAGATGACTGACTCTTCACGGTGGCCGGTCTTCATTTCGCCATAGTCAACCGAGGCGGACAGGAAGACGGTCGTCAGTACAGTCAGGATACCGTTGGAAAGGAAGACGAGAATACCCGGGATCAGCAGAATGATAATGTTGTGGGCGAAGCCGAGCAGGCAGACAGCCAGCAGCAGCGCGTAGCCGGTAATCGCGGAAATCAGGCAGTAGCGGAAAATATCTGTATTGCCGAAGAACTTTCTTAACAGCGGGTAAATGATCATCATGCCGAGGATCTGGGAAGCGCCGCCGACCGAGGAGAACAGCGTATAGGTTCCCTGCCAGCCGGCACCGCCGATGTCATACTTGAAGAAGTAAATGATCAGGTTGGATGTGATATAGAGGGCGGTGTTGATCAGCACGATTGTGATGACTGTCACCATTGCCTGGTCATTGTGGAACAGTGAGGAGAACATTTCCTTAATTGAAGCAGTCTGCATCTTTTCATCGCTCTTTGTCTCCTTGATGCTGAGGAAAAGCACGAGCTCGGAAATCACGAAGATGACGGCGACGATAATCGCGAAGATGCCGAAGCCTTTTCTTTCATTGCCGCTGCCGAGTGCCGCGACCGCGATGACTGTGCCGACTGTGATCAGGGCATTGCCGACGCCGGCGCAGGTTCTGCCGACAACCGACATGCTTTCCCTGTCTTTTGCGTTGTCAGTGACAGCGGGAATCATGGACCAGTAAGGGATGTCCATCATTGTATAGGTCACTCCCCAGAGGATATAGACAATGGAGAAGAATGTCTTCAGGGAGCTGCCGCTCATCTGGGGTACGTTGAACATGACGACAAGAACAACCGCGTTGAGCACCGTGCCGAGCAGGACCCAGGGACGGAATCTGCCCCATTTTGTGTTTGTCTTGGCAACGACAATGCCCATGAACGGGTCGTTGAACGCGTCGAAAACCCTGGCTATCATCAGGATGGATCCGACAAAAGCCGCGGAGATTCCCAGAATATCCTGGTAGTAATACATGACAAATGATGCGCTGAGGGCATATACCATGTCCTTGCCGATGGCGCCGAAACCAAAGGCGCTCATTTCTTTCTTTCCGAATTTCATCAGTTCATTTCTCCCTTGATTGTAAATTCAATGGTTTTGCTTTCGAGGCCGTCAGCGTGAATGGTCACGCGGGCAGTGCCGGGTACGCCGTTTGTTCTGATATAGGTGCCGCACATGCCGCCTTCCGCCGTTACCGCCGACGGACCGACAAGTTCGATTGGCCCTTCTGTTTCAATGATGACGGGCAGCTGGGCATAAACAGCCGGATTGCCGTAATCGTCTCTGATCGCGATTCTTACAGCGGCCATGTCATAGGTATCCCCTTCCTGAAGCTCCGTATGGGAAACCTTTGTTTCAAAGTGCAGGTGACAGTCAGGCGACTTGACGACGGTGCTGACGCAGACGCCGTTCTTCCATCCTTCAAACTTCCATCTGGTGGAGTCGCCGCCCCATGAGCCGACATACTTGCCGTAGAGCTCCACGCCGTCCTCATATTTCATTCCGTAGCGGACCATGCACCAGCCGAGCTGGGCCATGTTTTTCACCGGCATTCCGGCCATGCCGTATTTACCGGCTGCCGTCAGGGCTTCCTTGATCAGCTTTTCCTTGGTGCCCTCAAAGCCTTCTTTTGTATTGAGCAGGCAGCCGATTCTGTCATCAATCAGAACAGGTCCGTGTTCGAGGGCTGTATATGTCCTGGGAACAAATGTCGCGACATAGTCGTCATTCTTGTAGAGCCTGACTTCATCGGCGTTGGTAAACGCGTAGATGTCGGAGACGCTGCCGCCGGCATAGTCGCCGATATCCATCGGTGAGGAGATTTCAAGCACCGGTGTTTTTGTCTGCTGGGAAGCGTACAGGGCAGCCGCCAGCTTGGGATTGCGGAACTGGTCCATGACGCCATGGTAGCAGACCCTGTCGCCGGATCCGAAGTCCTTGTGGGTCGGATAGTCGAACATGCACCACTGGAAACATCCGGCATGCTGGCCGTCCGCCATCGCGTCATTGAGCACACGCGCATGCCTTAATGCGTGCTCCTGCCTCTTGTCCCAATGGTCAAATGCCTTTGTCGGGAACATGTGGCCGTTGGCTTCTGTGATCAGCAGCGGCTTATTCATATCAGGCGTGACATCCTTTTTCTTCTTCGCCCCGTCATTCTTTCCGGAGTGCGAGAAATCATTGTAGGAATAGACATCCTCCAGCAGTGAACTCTTTTCAAAATACCTGACGCCGGTTGTCGGCCGGGTCGGATCGAGCCGGTGCGCCATTTCATTGGTGGCCCGGTAGAGTTCGTCATCGTCCATGGACTCGTTGATCCTGACGCCCCACAGGATGATGGAAGGATGATTGCGGTACTGCAGGACCATTTCCTTCGTGTTTTCCACCGCCTGCGCTTTCCAGCTCCTGTCGCCGAGATGCTGCCAGCCGGGTATTTCCGTAAAGACCATCAGGCCGAGCCGGTCACAGGCCGACAGGAAGGCATGGGACTGCGGATAATGGGATGTCCTGACCGCGTTGACGCCAAGCTCTTCCTTCAGGATTCTGGCGTCTTCAATCTGCAGTGCATCCGGTACGGCATAGCCGCTGTACGGATAGCACTGATGGCGGTTGAGTCCGCGGATAAAGACAGGTGAGCCGTTGAGGACAATGTCATTTTCCGTCATTTCAATTGTCCTGAAGCCGAATTCAGTTTCCGTCACGTCTTTGCCCAGCGTTGTCCGCAGAAGATACAGATTCGGTGAATCCGGGCTCCATTCCAGGACGTCCCTGACCGGAATTGTGACGGTCCGTTCTTTCTGGCTGATCACCTTTGAGGAGAATGTCTCATGATTCAGGGTCATCACCTCAATCAGGATCGGGTCGTCATTTCTTGTGCCTTCCACTTTCAGCTCAACCCTGACAGTGTTGAGATCCGGTGTGCTGACAAACAGATCGTCGACAAAACGCTGTTCTTTTGTCTCAAGCACGACGTCGCGGTATATGCCGCCGTATGTCAGATAGTCAATGACAAAGCCGAACGGCGGGATCTCCGGATTTTCGGTAGTGTCAAGCCTGAGTGCGACCGTGTTTTCCCCGTCCCAGTCAATCAGGTCTGTCAGTTCAAAGCGGAAAGCCGTATAGCCGTTCCGGTGGCTTCCGAGATATGTTCCGTTGAACCAGACATCGGCAATATGGGCCGCCGCGTCAAAGCGGATAAAATGTCTTTTTTCCCTTTCCGCCGGATCAAATGTGATCCTGCGGCGGTAGCCGCAGATCATCTGATACGATTCACTGTCGGCGTAATGCAGGGGAATCTGCTTCACGGTGTGGGGAATTCTGACTTCCTGCGCTTCTGTTTTGAAGTCTCTGAATTCCTCGCTCCATTCCGGGGTAAATTCCCAGTGATTATTAATGATCATGTATGTCCTCCCTGATTCCCAGCATGATGATGTCCATCAGCTGTTCCAAAGCTTCACTGTATGAGATATTTTCTTTTCTCAGAGTATCTGAGGAAAGGAATGATTCGATCGAGGCGGTAAAGATCTGGCGCACAATCGCGACCGGCACCGGCCGGATCAGGCCTTCCTCAATTCCCTGCTCAATCAGAGCGGTCACCGGCTCCCAGTTGTCTTCGAGATGTTCCACCAGCCGCGCATAGACTGCCGGATACTTTTCATCCAGCTCATTCAGCATCCGGAAATCCAGAATCTGATACTGCACAGGCATCGCGATCATCGTCTTCCTGAGTTTTTCGATCAGCGGCAGATCGCTTTCAAGAACCGCCCTCTTGTCCGCCTGGATGGAAGCGAAGCCGTCATCCAGCATGGCGCACAAAAGGTCCTGCTTTGATTCAAAGCAGGCATAAATTGTCTTTTTGGCGATATGCAGCCTCCTTGCCACATCCTGCATCGTGAAACGCAGGCCGTGGGTCTGAAAGAGCGCCACCGCGTTTTCTATGATCAGCTCTCTGAGTTCCATCGGAAACCCGCAACCTTTATCTGGTTTCCATCATAGCAGAGAATGTAAGCGCATTCAATGGCACCGGTAAAAAAAGAACTGAAGATCAGTCCTTTCCCTGTGCTTTTTCCATATGGCGGCGGATAATCACCGAAATGATGTCGGCAGCCAGTTTCACGTCGTCGTTGCAGACGACATATTTATACTTATTCAGCATCTCCATCTCGGACTCGGCCTTGGCCAGTCTCTGCTGGATGATTTCCTCTGCCTCCGTCTTGCGGCCGCGGATTCTGCTTTCCAGCTCTTCCATGCTCGGCGGTACGATGAAGATCGTCAGCGCATCCGGCTCTTTCTCTCTGACCTGCATGCAGCCCTGGACTTCGATTTCCAGAATGACATTCATTCCTTCGTTGCGGAGTTTTTCGACATACTCCAGAGGTGTGCCGTAATAATTGCCGACAAATTCAGCATATTCAAGCATTTTGCCGTCTCTGACAGCCTGCTCGAATTCATCCCTTGTCACAAAGAAGTAATTGACGCCGTCCTCTTCGCCTTCTCTTTTCGCGCGGGTTGTCATGGAAATGGAGAACGCGAGTTTCAGCGACTCGTCTTTCATCACTTCCTTCAGAACAGTTCCCTTGCCGACGCCGCTCGGTCCGCTCAGTACAATCAGTAATCCCTTGCTCATATGTCAGTCCCCCGTTTCCATAATTGTACTCCATTTAAAATGTTTCGGGGCGTTATTTTGGATGCGGCTTTCAATTAAGAAAAGTTCAATGCGTGCTATAATCCTTGTGCAGCGGGGAAAGGAGAAAGAATTATGGCACTGGACGGCATTCTTTTAAGCAAAATCGTACCTGAAATACAGAAAGGCCTGCCGATGCGGATCCAGAAAATCTGGGATATTTCCGCCACGGAAATCCTTTTCCAGACGCATGGCCCGCTCGGCAAAAAGCAGATGCTGATCAGCTGCCACTCGGTCTACAACCGTTTCCTTTTCACTGACCGTTCCTATCCGGCCACCGGCGAACCGGGCAACTTTGTCATGGTTTTAAGAAAATACATCGAGGGCGGCTTTATCGAAAGCATCCGCCAGGCGGAACTGGACCGCTGGTGTGTCATGGAGATCAGAAGGCGAAATTCGATCGGCGACCTGGAATACTGGAAGCTTTATGTCGAACTGATGGGCAAATATGCCAATCTGATCCTTGTCTCCTCACAGGGAAAGATCATCGACGCCCTCAAGCGGATTCCGCCTTTTGAAAACAGCAGGCGGACAATATTCCCGGGCGCTGTCTTTGAGGAAACCCCTTCCCAGAACAAAAAGAATCCTTTCGCGGAACAGACGATTGATCCTGAACTCTCACTGACGAAGCAGTTTGCCGGTTTCTCTCCCTTCCTGTCTTCGGAAGTGGAATACCGCATGCTGCACGGCCAGAGCTTTGCGGAAATCATGGATGAAATCACCCGTTCCGAAAACCTCTATGTTGCCAACAGCGGCAGCGGCGAACCGGTTTTTCACTGTATTGAACTGACGTCAAAAGGAGCCTGCCGCAGCTATCCGCTGTTTGAGGGCTTTGATATCCTTTATTATCACCGCGAGGAAAAAGACAGGATCAAGGCCGTAACCGGCGATATCTATCACTTTGTCAACCGCCAGCTCAAACACCAGTCGCAGAAGCTTCCCCGCCTTCTTTCCGAAATGGACGAAGCGCTGGACTGCGACAGATGGAAAACGTACGGTGAACTTCTGTATGCCTACAATGTCACCGACACCAAGGGCATGAAGGAAATCACCCTGCAGTCATTCGAGGACGGCAGCGACGTCACAATCCCCCTGGATCCCCGCTTTGACGGCAGGTCCAATGCCAGAAGAGCCTATCAGAAATACACAAAGCTGAAAAAGGGCCAGGTTTATCTGGAAGAGCAGATCGCAATCACAAGGGATGAGATTGCCTATTTCAGCGGACTGCTCGAGCAGCTTTCCCAGGCTGATTTCAAAACAGCTTCTGAAATCAGGGATGAGCTTGTCTCCCTGGGCTATCTGAAAGAAACCAGGAAGAAACCGAAAAAGAACAAAAAGAAAAAGGACGCGCCGGTCAGTTTCACGGACGTCACCCTTGAAAACGGAACTGTGATCAGCTTCGGCCGCAACAATCTGCAGAATGAACAGCTGACGTGGCATACGGCGCGGAAGAATGAAATCTGGCTCCATGCCAAGGATTATCACGGATCCCACGTTGTCATCCACAGCGATGATCCGGATGAGACATCCCTGCGGGCGGCTGCCAATATCGCGGCGTATTACTCCGCCGGCCGTTTGTCCTCCAGTGTGCCGGTGATCTGGTGTCCGGTGCGGAACCTCAAAAAAATACCGGGTGCGAAACCCGGTATGGTACAGCTGGGAAATTACAGGACGATTTACATCGATCCGGATGAAGATCAGATTTTCGCGCTCGGGCTTTCGTGAGAAACCATTTCCTTCAGCCGGCGGACTTCAAACATCCGCAGCTTCCGGTATTCCCCCTGCCTGAGACGGCCGAGATCAAGGAAACCGTAATGGGTTCTTTCCAGACGGGTCACTTCGCAGTGGAAGTACTCCATCATTTTGCGGATTTCCCTGTTTCTGCCTTCATAAATCGTGATATTGAGCACTGTTCTGTTCCGGTTGACGCTTCTTTCAAGAATCTCAACATCGCAGGGCAGTGTTTTTTTGCCTTCAATGACGATGCCGTTGGAAAGGATTCTGGCCATGTCATCGGTGAGAACGCCGCTGAGAGTCACGTTGTATGTCTTCGGCAGGTGGTATCTCGGATGCATCATCAGGTTGGCGAATTCGCCGTCATTGGTCAGAATCAGCAGGCCGCTGGTGTCATAGTCGAGCCGGCCGACCGGATAGATTCTTTCATTGATTCCCTCAAAGCAGGAAAGAACAGTATCCCTGCCCTTTTCATCCGAAACCGAGCAGATGGTCCTTCTCGGCTTGTTGAGCAGATAATAGACCTTGTTTTCCTGCTGCAGCGGGGTTCCGTTGACAGTAATTTCATCTTCAGGGGAAACCCTGACACCCATTTCGGTGACAACCTTTCCGTTGACCCTGACTTTGCCTGCCTGGATCAGTTCCTCCGCTTTTCTTCTGGAGGCGACGCCGGCTTTTGCGATTACTTTCTGCAGTCTTTCTTCCATATACTTCTCCTAATGGCGGTTCTGGGTATTGCCCCAGAAGCCGCTGCCGGCTTTTGAATAATCATTGAGGATCATCACCGGTACTTTTTCTTTTCCGAGCATTTTCGCCGCTGTCAGGCGCCTGCGGCCGTCCACGCATTCATAATATCCGTCCCTGGCGTTGACCTGGACAGGAATGGCAATGCCTCTTGCGGCAATCGACTCCAGCAGGTTTCCGGGATCCTTTTCCGTAAACTGTATTTCTTCAAGCCTTACTGTTGTATTGATCATACCCGGCAATCATACCACAACAAAAAGGATCCGCAGACCCTTATTTTACGCCGATGACAACCGTGGTCGGAAACAGCGGATACTTTTTGAGGAATTCCGCCGTTGTCATCACATGGTTGCGTTTGCCGTAGACCGCGTTATAGATCTGAATCTTCGTGTCGCTCAGACGCCTGTAGGCGATGTAATGGGCGCCCCTGGCATGGTTATAGAGGATGATTCCTGTTCTTGTCTTTGCGATCATCGACTTCGCGGCGCCGTTGAGCGGCAGGCTCATGGACACATCAAGCCCCTGTTTTTTCAGCCAGAAATACAGCCGGATGAGACTCTGTCCCATCATCTCTCCCATGAAAGCGTGTTTCTCAAGCCCATGGGCGCAGACCTCCATTGTTGTTTCCATGCCGTTCATCTTGAGCAGGTTCCACGCGGAAATCCAGCCGCAGCCCTTGGCGTCGGTTTTAAACCAGCCGAACGGGATATCCTTCATCCGGCCCTGGTTGATGATAAAGCCTTCATCATCAAAGACCGCGTCATTGAGAATCTTGCGCCAGGGCTCGACCGCCTTGGCATATGTATTACCGATTGGCCGGTAGGAATTCGATTCATAGACCGCATACAGGGCCGGATCAGGATTTTCAATGACAATCCGGGCAGGATGAAAGCGGCGGACCACCCGCTCGGTGATCACAGCCAGCAGCTTCCTCCTGTCATCCGTGCCGGGCGCAAAACAGACATTCAGCCGTGTTTCGTCACCATCCTCACAGGCCCAGAACAGAGCCGAAGGACGTTCATTGTGACGGACCAGGCGGACAAGGCTTCCTTCCGCCTCCGGCCAGAGTGAACCGGCGCCGGGCACCCATTCTTCTGCAATGGCCCGGTTGTTCCGGATGGAAAGAACCTCGAGACGGATCATGCCAGAGCCTCCGGATGATCATTCAGGTATGACAGCGCCTTTTCAAACATGGACGCGTCGTTGCTGTAGGTGATCAGGCTGCGTGCCTTTCCGGCGGACACCCAGTGAATTTCCGAAAGCTCCTCTTCCTGGACCTTTACTTTTCCCTTCGGATTGCCGGCAATGAAATAGACAACTTCCTTCCAGACGCCGGCTTTGGGGGAATAGCTGAGAGTCTCACGGAATCCGTCAATGATCGTGACGGAAAGACCGGTCTCCTCCTTTATTTCACGAAGCGCTGTTTCGTGTTCTGTTTCTTTTTTCTCCACATGCCCTTTGGGAAAGCACCAGTGGCCCTGAACCTGACGGATGATCAGAACTTCAGTTTCGCCGCTGTTTTTCCTGAAAACAAGAGCACCGCATGATTTTTCCTGTTTCATAGACACCTCTTGAAACAAGTTTATCATGGACGGTGCTCCAGTTGTTTTAATTTACCGCTTTTCAATCGGGATATACGGGCGTTCGCCGCTGACGCACCTGTAGGCAGGACGCATGATCTTTTCCTCGTTGTTCATCTGTTCCAACCGGTGGGCGCACCAGC
>JAUNJW010000241.1 GCA_030533035.1 Erysipelotrichaceae bacterium | reverse complement strand
ACCCGTCCGGCATGGTTACCGAAGCTGCCATCAAGTGGGGCGGCTGGAAGAAGACGGTCGGTCTGTGCAATGTGCCTGTCGGCGCGCTGCTCAAGGAACCGCCGCAGTTCGGCCTGACCGAAAGAGAATGCATCCACCAGTTCGCTGGTCTCAACCATTTCCATTACCACAAGGTATCCGACCAGCACGGCAATGACCTGACTGACAAGCTGATCGACAACATGTATGACCCGACTGTCGATGACGGCACACCGGCCAACATCTTTGAGTGCAAGTTCCTCAAGGAGCACCTCAAGCAGATCCAGCTGATTCCGTGCGGATATCACCGCTATTACTATATGCACGATGAGATGCTGAAGCACTCCATCGAGGAATTCAACACCATCGGCACCCGGGCCCAGCAGGTCAAGCAGACAGAAGCAGAACTGTTCGAGCTTTACAAGGATCCGAACCTGAACTACAAGCCGGAACAGCTCTCCAAGCGCGGCGGCGCCCATTATTCCGACGCGGCCTGCGAATGCATCTGCTCCATCTACAATGACAAGAGAACCCACATGGTTGTCTCGACCCAGAACAACGGCGCCATCTCCGATCTGCCGTATGACTGCATCGTTGAGATCTCCTGCATCATCACCGGCAGAGGCCCGATGCCTCTGAACTGGGGCAGCTTCCATCCGAGTGAAAGAGGCTATGTCCAGATGATGAAGGCAATGGAAGAATGTGTCATCGAAGCCGCCATCACCGGCAACTACGGCCTGGCACTGGCTGCCTTTGAAATGAACCCGATGGTTGAACACGGCCATGTCGCCCAGACAGTTCTCGATGAACTGCTTGTCGCCCATGAAAAATATCTGCCGCAGTTCGCTGACAAGATCGCCGAACTGAAAGCCGCCGGTGTTTATCCGAAGGATGAAGTTGTTCAGGATCTTCTGAAGAACGGAAAATAATCACACACAGGAACCGGGGTGAAAATCCCCGGTTTTAAAGCAGAAAGAGAAGAGTGAATCATGGCGTTTGAGATTGTGAACGGCATCCTGAAAAAATATGAGGGCAGTGAAGAACATGTCATTGTTCCCGGGGAAGTCACTGAAATCGGTGACTATGCCTTTTACGGTGCTTCACAGCTGAAGTCGCTGAGGATCCCGGACACAGTCAGAGAGATGGGCGACAATATCTTTTATGACTGTGAAAGTCTTGAGGAAGTGATCCTGCCTGATTCACTCTCTTATATCGGCAGTGCCATGTTTTCCCGCTGTGCCTCTTTGAAAAGAGTGGTTTTTCCGGATACTCTGACATGGCTGCCGCGGATCACCTTTTTCCAGTGTGAAAGCCTGGTATCCGTGCATCTGCCGTCATCCCTCGAAAGAATCGGCAGGGCCTGTTTCGAACAGTGTCATTCACTGGAAGAAATCATTCTTCCCGAAGGTGTGAAAACACTGGATGAAAATGTCTTTGATGACTGCACGGCGCTGAAGAAGGTCTGCCTGCCGGAAACGCTGGAGACGATCGGTGACAATGTCTTTTTCAACTGCTGCAGCCTGGAGGAGCTGATCCTGCCTTCCTCCCTGAAATCCATCGGCAAAGGCGCTTTTGAGACAAGGGGAAAGCTGAAGCTGACTGTTCCTGACAGTATTGCCATTCATTCAAAGATGCTCGACAACAACTGGAACATGTACTGGAACTTCGGGGTCAACCGCCGCTATAACGGGAAAAACGAGGATAACTACCAGCTGTATGATTCCCGGATTGCCAATGTGAATCTGAAGGAGTGGAAACCGTCGGCCAGAATCATACTGGCGGTGAACTATCTGGAAACCTTTGAGCGTGAGATTGATTTTTATCATGCGTGGATCAGGGAGAATACACAGGAATTGCTGGAGACACTGGTGAGCAAAAAGCGGTACAGGGCACTGAACAAAGCGGTTGAGCTTGACCTGGTCAGCCCGGATGATCTTCTGCCGTATCTCGGCAGGATCTCGGACCGTGATGAAAAGGCAAAGCTGCTTGCGATGAACAAAGAAAAAAGACAGGCGTCAGATCTGTTTGACACAGACCTTGATGACCTGTTCTGATACAGGAAACCGGCTATGGATGAGGAACTGATTGCGATCAGCGAAGAGATATTCACATATATTATTTCGCAGCTGACCTTTCATCTGCGCTTCATGGACCCGGCTCTGAACCGTTTCGTGCGGATCGGCGACGCCATGGAATACAGGTGCGACGGTGTGTTTTTTCATTATTCCCCGGTTGCCCTGATCAGGACATTCCGGAATCATCCGGAAGAACTGATCCGCGGCTATCTCCATATTGTCCTGCATTCTGTTTTCCAGCATCTCTACTTTTCAAAAAACAGAAAAATGTCACTGTGGAACCTGGCGGCTGACATGGCAGTGGAAAATGTCATAGAAGAGCTTGGCCTTGAATGTACAGAGACAGAAGCGGCAGCGGAAAGAAGAAGGCTGATCGCGGAAGTCAGGGAGAAAACCCCGGATTTCACGGCCCAGCGCATCTACCATGTCCTGGAAGGAATGGAAACGGACCGGATCCGGCTGATGGCGCCGGTCTTCAGTTTTGACAATCATGAAGTCTGGTATGAAATCCGCGACGCCGTCGGCAGCTCTGAAACCCTCTACGGGGAGGAGAACAGGGATGATCCGGCCAAAAGCGGACGCAACCGGTTTGACGGGGCGTCCCACGATTCCGGTGAAAAAAGCGAAGGGGAGACTTCCGGTCCGTCGGAAGAAGAAATCCGGATGGTAAAAAACGCCCTGAAGGACTGGAAGGAAATCTCCGAGAAAATAGAAACGGACCTGGAAACCTTCCATAAGGAGGAAGGCGGTCAGATGCCGTCTCTCGTGCAGTCGCTGGCGGCCCTGCACCGGGAGAAATACAGCTACAGCACATTCCTGAAGAAATTCATGAAGAACGGGGAAAAGCTGAAAATATCCGACGAGGATTTTGATACCATCTTCTACACATACGGCCTGAAACTGTATAAGAACCTGCCGCTGATCGAACCGCTTGAATATCAGGAGATGAACAATATCAGGGAACTTGTCATCGCCATCGATACCTCCGGTTCCTGCCAGGGCGAAGTGGTTCAGAATTTCCTGCAGAAGACATGGAACATCTTCCGCCAGCAGGAGAACTTCTTCACTCATTTCAGGATTCATATCATCCAGTGCGACATGCTTATAAGGGATGTGGCGGAAATCACTTCCATGGCGCAGTTTGACAGATATATCGAGACACTGGAAATCAAGGGACTCGGCGGCACCGACTTCAGGCCGGTGTTCACCTATGTGCAGGAACAGCTGGACAGCCATGTATTCACGAAGCTCGGCGGCCTGCTGTACTTCACGGACGGCGACGGCGTCTATCCGAAGCAGAAACCTTCGTTTATGACCGCGTTCCTGTTCCCGCATGACAACAAAGACATCACCGTACCGCCCTGGGCAATTAAGTACTCACTGGAAGGAGACGAATAACATGCATATCAAAGAAGCGAAAAAACAGATCCGCAACGCGGTGATCGCCTATGGCGCAAAGGATGAACTCGGCCATCCGAGAATACCCGTCCAGGCCCAGCGCCCGGTTTTCCTGATCGGCGCACCCGGCATCGGCAAAACCGCCATCGTTGAACAGATTGCCAACGAACTC
>JAUNJW010000240.1 GCA_030533035.1 Erysipelotrichaceae bacterium | reverse complement strand
ATTGCCGACATAGATCCAGTAGGCGGAAAGAATATCGACGATGTCCTGCGGGAAACCGAAAGTATCCATCACTTCCTTCGTTGTATATCCCGCCGTTTTGACAAAGTCGGGATGTTTCATCAGCATCTCTATCTTGGACATCGGCGTTACAGAAAGAATGTTCAGGGAATCATAGACCCTGTTGCATAAACGCATGAATTCCAGAACTTTCTTTCCCCACCCCGGGTACTGGAAATCAATTTCCGCGGACATCCTTTCAAAGCCGCTGTGCAAGGTAATATCGATGTTCCTGGATGTTTCAACAAAACGGTAAGCCTCGGGAACCGGCAGCCAGTCAATGTTTACACCGCACTCATCAAAGAATTTTCCGACTTTGAGACGGTCCTCCTTTGTACCGATGCTCATCATTTCATGAAGCGTCGCTTCAATTTCGATGCCGCTGCGCACATAGCTGGTCGCCAGGCCGCCGGGCAGATTGTGTTTTTCAAGAATCAGGATATCTGTGATTCCCTTCTGCTGCAGCTGAAGCGCAGCCGAAAGACCGGCCAGTCCGCCGCCGATGATCACGACATCATAATGGTCTTTGTAGAATTGCATATGGTCCTCTTTCTTTGCAAAGCAGAACTGCTTTGCAGGTGGTTTCTGATCATTATTATTTTAATCTTCCTCTGTCCGCAATGCATCAGGATGTTCAGTACGGATTTAATTCCGGCAGCTTCTTATATATGCGTCTGATTCTGACTATAATGAAAGCAGAAAGAGAGTTACGTTAAGGAAAGGAACATAATCATGAGTGTTTACACAGGTAAAGAAAAACTGAAACTCGGTTTCGGTCTTATGCGTCTGCCCAGACTGGAAGACGGAACCATTGATGTCCCTCAGGTATCCGACATGGTTGACGCCTTCATGGAAGCAGGCGGCACTTACTTTGATACAGCGTTCGCGTATCAGGGCAGTGAAGAGGCGATCCGCAAGGCGCTTGTCGAACGCTATCCCCGTGACAGTTACACACTCGCTTCCAAGCTGATCATCCAGCCGGGAAGCACCATGAGTGTGGAAGAAGCGAAACAGGAAACAATCACTTCGCTGGAAAGAAGCGGCGCCGGTTATTTTGACTACTATCTGGTCCATGCCATCCAGAGAGGCAACTGGAAACTGTACGAAGATTACGGTATCTGGGATTATGTCAAAGAATTAAAGGAAAAAGGCCTGATCAGACATTACGGCTTCTCCTTCCACGCCGACCCGCAGCTCCTTGTCGAACTGCTGGAAAGACATCCCGACGCTGAATTTGTCCAGCTGCAGATCAACTACGCCGACTGGGAAAACCCGGGTGTCGCCTCCAGAGAGAATTATGAAATCTGCAAAAAGTACGGCAAGCCGGTCACAGTCATGGAGCCGGTCAAGGGCGGTATCCTGGCTGATCCGATCGACACGGTCAAAGAGATCCTCAAAGCGGCAAACCCGGACGCCAGCTATGCTTCATGGGCACTGCGCTTTGTCGCCGGCAAGGACAACCTTCTGGCTGTTTTAAGCGGTATGAGCTCCATTGAGCAGATGAAGGACAACTTGAGCTTCATGAAGGATTTCAAGCCCCTTGATGAAGAAGAACAGAAAGTCATCGCCAAAGCCCAGGAAGCGCTCGACAATGACAAGTCCATCCCCTGCACAGCCTGCCACTACTGTACAAAGGGATGCCCGATGTCCATTCCGATTCCGGAAATCTTCAATGTTGAAAACCGCAAGAAAGGAAGCCCGGAATTCCGCGTCAAGAGAGAATACACAATCGTCACCGCTGACAAAGGAAAGGCTTCCGACTGCATCCAGTGCGGCCAGTGCGAAGCCGCCTGCCCGCAGCATCTGCCGATTATCTCCCTGCTTGAGCAGTGCCGTTCCATGGAATAACAGCTTCATTTCAGATCCGGTCATCATGACCGGGTCTTTTTTCATTTCAGCGGGATTGACAGCTTAATTCTACATTCGTAGAATATGATTGTACTACAGTCGTAGAATTAGGAGGCAATATGAAGCGTCTGCCCGATTCAGAACTTGAAATCATGATGATCCTCTGGGATCTGGAAGCCCCTGTCCAAAGAGAAATGATTGAAGAGCAGCTCAGAGAAACACATCCGATCGCTTTGACAACATTATTGACTCTGCTGAGCAGATTAAGTGAAAAAGGCTTCATTGAAATCCGTAAAAACGGAAGAAGAAGTGAATATATTCCGCTTGTGGACAAAAAGGAATACCAGAAAGAAGCCAGCAGGAAATTCATTGATCAGATCTTCGGCGGTTCCATCAGTGCTTTTGCCAGTGCTCTCAATGACAACGCCATTTCCAGAGAAGACCTGAAAGAACTCAAACGGATGCTGGAGAGTGATGATCTATGATCCTGAGCAGTCCATTTCCTCTGAAAGGTTCCGTAATTCTGTGCCTGCTCATCAGCGCAGGTATTACGTTTATAATCAGACGGTCATTCACCCGCGGCAGCATCTTTCGCACAGGGCGGTATGCCCCTTTTATGGGAAACCTGACGCCGATCATGTCAGGTATTATCCTGTGCACAGTATTTCTTCTTTTTATGGGAACCCTTTTTCCAGGCTTGATCCTGAACATCTTTACCGATACTGCCGGACAGGATCTTTTCCGGCTGCTGGTCCCGCCGGTGATTTCCTATATCCTTCTTTGGTTTTTCATCCCGGTTCTCAGGAAACACTTTCATCCTGCTTTCTGCGCGGTCTGCTGGGTCCTGCCGAATATCGCTTATTTCAGTTACTTCAGTCCGATCTCTCTTTTTGACAGTCTCGTGATCATTCCGGTGAGTTCCTCTCTGCTAAAAACCGCCGGTCTGATCTGGCTGGGCGGATTTCTGACAGTCATGATTTACCGTGTCATATCCCATCTGCGTTTCCGCAGGGCACTCATGGCGGCAGCCTCCGAAATCACAGATGGGCATGTTTATGAAATATACCTGAAGCTGCTCAAAGAATTCGGATGTCAGAAGACATACCGGCTGGGTATCAGCCCTTCACTGAACACGCCTCTTTCCATCGGTCTTCTGGAGGACAGCATAATAATCCTGCTTCCGGATAAAAACTATACCGATGAGCAGCTGGAACTGATCCTGCGCCATGAACTCGTCCATATCCGGAGAAGTGATCCTTATACCAAATTCTTCATGAGCATTGTCAATGCGGCCGGCTGGTTTATCCCTTTCACATGGATGACATCTTCCAGAGCCGCACAGGATCTGGAACTGAGCTGCGATCAGACAGTCATCAGCGGATGTGATGAGGAACAGAGAAAAGAATACGCGGAACTGATTCTTTCCAGCACAAGCGATGAAAAAGGCTTTACCACCTGTCTTGCGGCGAGGGCGGAAGATCTCCAGTACCGTCTGCGGGAAATTGTAAAACCCCAGAAAAAAAGATACGGAACCGTGCTGATTTTCCTGATCTGCTTTGTCATCATTTCCTGCTATGGAACCGTGTCCCTGGCGGAAGACTGCGGTACCATCGGTGAAAAAATCACCGAAAATCCAGAAGAAATCAGTGACATTCATATCACATCCGTATCCCGGAACAGAGAGCGGAAAACCGTCAGTGATGAAGGCGGAATGTACACGCTCATCGCTTCCAAAGGACTTATGAAAACCGGCTTCAGACAGCAGGCACCGGCAGATTCCGTTT
>JAUNJW010000239.1 GCA_030533035.1 Erysipelotrichaceae bacterium | reverse complement strand
CTCAGCCCCTTTTCGTAAATGTACCTGCCGACACAGCGGATGCCGTTGCCGCACATCATTGCCTCGGAGCCGTCGGCGTTGAAGATGCGCATGCCGAAATCGGCGGTCTTTGATTCTGTGATATAGATCAGGCCGTCCGAGCCGACCCCGTAATGGCGGTCAGAGAGAAGAATGCTCAGCTGTGAGACATCGGCGGGAACTTCGTCGTGAAAGTAGAGATAATCATTGCCGAGTCCCTGCATTTTTGTAAATTTCATAGTGCCGCTCCTTTCAGATGCCGCTAGCGCCGTAGTTGGAAAGCACACGGGCACTCGGATCATTGACATTGCAGCCTTCCCACGCTTTGTTGGGCATCCAGAAATCCGCAATCATTTCCGCCTGGCGGGGATAGTATTTTTCAAACAGTTCACGGTAAAGGAGGCTCTCTTTTGTAAAAGGCGGACAGTATGTGTAGGAAGCGCACTTTTCCCGGAATTCTTCTTCGGTGTAAAGCTCTTCGGCATATGCCTTGATGTCATCCACCATCGAGTGGCCTACCGCGTCGGAGAAAGCCGCCTTCTGGCGCCAGAGAATCTCATCCGGCAGGATGTGATCATCCTCGAATGCTTTTCTGAGCAGGTATTTGCCCATGTGATGGCGGTTCATTTTGAGAACCGGATCAATGGCCATGGCATAGCGGACAAATTTCAGATCGCCGAAAGGCACCCTGGCTTCCAGGGAGTTGACGGAAATACAGCGGTCCGCCCGCAGGACGTCATACATATGCAGTTCACGGATCCGTTTTTCCGCTTCTTTCTGGAAAGCGTTGGCATCCGGTGCGAAGTCCGTATATTTATACCCGAAAAGCTCATCCGAGATTTCACCGGTCAGAAGGACGCGGATATCCGTGTTTTCATGAATATATTTGCAGACAAGATACATGCCCATGGATGCGCGTATGGTTGTGATGTCCCAGGTCGCCAGCAGTCTGACAACCTCTTCCAGGGAAGATAGGACTTCCTCTTTCGTCATGATGACTTCTGTATGGTCTGAACCGATGTAATCCGCAGCCATGCGGGCATAGCGAAGATCAATCGCGTCGGTGTCCATGCCGATGGCAAAGGTCCGGATGGGCTGCGGGCTCAGTTTCTGGGCGATGGCACAGACCAGCGAGGAATCCAGGCCTCCCGAAAGCAGGAAACCGACCGGCGCGTCGGCGTCAAGCCGTTTTTCAACCGCTTCAGTGAGCAGCCTGTTGAGCTTGTGGGAAATCGCCTCTTCATCCTTCATCGTGAACTGGCCGACCGCGGCCGGATCGCAATAGCAGACAAAGCCGTCCTTCTCACTCCAGTAATGTCCGGGCGGGAACGGCCTGATTTCACTGCACAGGCCGGTGAGGTTTTTGGGCTCACTGGCAAATGCGTAAGAGCCGTCCGGCAGAATACCGTAATACAGCGGACGGATGCCGACCGGGTCTCTGGCGGCGATTACCATATCCTCTTTATGGTCATAAATGATCATGGCAAATTCAGCGTCCAGGGTTTTGAACAGGTCGGTCCCGTATTCGTAATACAGCGGCAGGATGATCTCGCAGTCAGAGCCGGAGACAATGGGATACTCTTCCTCAATGAGCCGCTGCCTTATAGGGCGGAATCCATACAGTTCGCCATTGCACACGGCATAATCCCCGTTCATTTCAAACGGCTGCATTCCCTTTTCGTCCAGCCCCATAATGGCCAGGCGGTGAAATCCCATCCAGCCGGCGGGGATTTCAATCAGCCGGCTCATGTCCGGGCCTCTTGACAGAGTTTCTTCAAAACATTGTTCCAGCTTTTCATAGGGAACGTCTTTGGACAGTACTGTAAATATCGAACACATAAAATGGCACCTCCGGTTGCGGCAGTCATCCTGAAATGATTCAGGACGAAGGCTGCCTCTCCGTGGTGCCACCTGATTTGCTTCTCATAGGTTCCATCAAACCTCTGCGGGGATAACGTGCCGCTCCTCACGCCTTCCCTACTGATCACCATTGACGTTCAGGTCGGACTTGGAAGTGTTTTTCCATGCCGGCTTTCATACGGGATTTCCACCATCGCCCGCTCTCTGTGAATGAATCCTCCGGATGTACTCCTCTTCCGCAACGCTTTATATGCATGCATTCTATCCCTCTGTTTCCGCTGCCGTCAATATGTTTTCATAAATTTTCTGAAATTTCTTTCAGCAAATGAAAAAATTTTCCTTTACCTGCCTTAATAAGGAAAGACCGTATCCTGATTCCGGAATCCGGTTCAAAAAAACGGTAAAAAAACGCGTTGACACGATTAAGGCAGCTGTGTAATATGTACGCATTGAGGCAAGGGTGCCCGCAAGGTGCCCCTGCCTTTTCTTGTAGACAAAGGCCTGCGGGTACCGGAATTCACAGCTGTGACATGTTTCTTTTCAGATGATTCAGGAGGAAAGAATTATGGATGAAACTCTGAGGACACTCGTAAGCTCGGAAGTATTCAGCGTATGGTTCCTGGCCGGAGCCGCGCTGGTCTTCTGGATGCAGGCCGGCTTCGCGATGGTAGAAGCAGGCTTCACAAGAGCCAAAAACACCGGCAACATTCTGATGAAGAACCTGATGGATTTCTGCATCGGCACAATCGTATTCATTCTGATCGGCTACGGTCTGCTTATGGGAGAAGACCTGGCCGGATTCATCGGCAGGCCGGGATTTGACCTGTTCACTTCTTATCCTGGGTTTGACTACTCAGCATTCGTTTTCAATCTTGTCTTCTGCGCCACAACAGCGACAATCGTCTCCGGCGCAATGGCCGAGCGGACAAAGTTCCTGTCCTACTGTGTATATTCCGCTGTCATCTCCGCTCTTGTTTATCCGGTGGAAGCACACTGGATCTGGGGCGGCGGCTGGCTGGCACAGCTTGGATTCCATGATTTTGCCGGCTCCTGCGCCATTCATATGGTCGGCGGAATCTCAGCCCTGATCGGCGCGAAGATCCTCGGTCCGAGAATCGGTAAATACCAGAAGGATTCAGACGGCAGGATCGTCAAAGTCAATGCGATTCCGGGCCATAACATCACCTTCGGCGCCCTGGGATGCTTCATTCTCTGGGTGGGCTGGTACGGATTCAACGGCGCTGCCGCTTCAGATGTTCCGCAGCTCGGCTCAATCTTCCTGACCACAACCATTGCCCCTTCGGCTGCCACTGTCGCCTGTATGATTTACACCTGGCTGCGCTATGGCAAGCCGGATGTGTCGATGTGTCTGAACGCTTCCCTGGCAGGTCTGGTGGCAATTACCGCCGGCTGCGATGTCACGGACGCCTTCGGCTCACTTGTGATCGGGACTGTGGCCGGACTGCTGGTGGTCTTCGGCGTATGGCTGCTTGACTGTGTGCTTCATATTGATGATCCCGTCGGCGCTGTTGCCGTGCATTGCTGCAACGGTCTCTGGGGAACCATTGCGGTAGGTCTCTTTGCGACAGACAGCGCTCCTGCCTACGCGATCGCTGACAGAAGCGGAACTGCCATGACCGGCCTGTTCTATGGCGGCGGATTCAGACTGCTGGGCATGCAGCTGACCGGCGTTCTGACAGTGGCCTTATGGACCCTGGTCACAATGACCTGCGTCTTCTATGCGATCAGGGCAGTCTTCGGCCTGCGCGTCAGTGAGGAAGAGGAAAGACTCGGCCTTGACGTGACCGAACA
>JAUNJW010000238.1 GCA_030533035.1 Erysipelotrichaceae bacterium | reverse complement strand
ATCGTCGGTGACCATGTTACCGATGAAGACGGTACCGGCTGTGTCCACACCGCCGGCGGCCACGGTCTTTACGAATACTTCGTCCTGGCCAATTACGGCATCCCGCCGATCTGCACAGTTGACGAGCGCGGCTACATGAATGAGGAAGCAGGTCCTGAATGCCAGGGACTGACATTCGAGGAATGCTCAAAGAAGATCATCACAATGATGAACGAAAAGGGCTGCCTGCTGGCTGTCAATACAATCGTCCACTCCTATCCGCATGACGACAGACTGAAGAAGAAGGTTATCTTCCGTGCTGCCAAGCAGTGGTTCTGCTCCATCGAAAAGGTCAGGGAAGCTGTTCTTGACCAGATCCAGAACCATGTCACATGGCACAACGAATGGGGCCAGATCAGAATGTACAACATGATCAAGGACAGAGGCGACTGGTGCATTTCCAGACAGCGTCTGTGGGGTGTTCCGATTCCGATCTTCTACTGTGAAGACGGCACTCCGATCATGGAGAAGGAAGTCTTCGACCATGTCGCTGACCTGTTCGGCGAATTCGGCTCCAATGTCTGGTTTGAAAGAGAAGCGAAGGACCTGCTGCCGGAAGGCTACACAAATGAAAAGTCCCCGAACGGCATCTTCACAAAGGAAACAGATATCATGGACGTCTGGTTCGATTCCGGTTCCTCATGGACAGAACTCGAGGCCCGCGGCGGCGAATATCCGTGCGACCTGTACTTCGAAGGTTCCGACCAGTACAGAGGCTGGTTCAACTCTTCCATGATCGTCGGCACAGCTGTCAAGGGCGGCGCTCCGTACAGGGAAGTCCTCTCCCACGGCTATGTCTGCGACTCCAACGGTGAAAAGATGTCCAAGTCTGTCGGCAACGTTGTCAACCCGATGGATATCATCAACACAAACGGCGCCGATGTCTTCAGACTCTGGGCAATGAACGCCGACTACAAGCAGGACCTCAAGCTCGGTCCGGCCAATATCAAGCAGGTTTCCGACCAGTACAGAAAGATCAGAAACACATTCAGATTCCTGCTCGGCAATATCAACGGCGAAGACTTCAATCCTGAAAAGGATATGGTCGCCTATGAGAATCTGGAAAAGACTGACAAGTACATCATGGTCAGACTCAATGACGTCGTCGCTGAATACAGAAAGGCAGTCATGGACTATGATTACCTGAGCGCCAACAAGGTTCTCATGAACTTCATGGTCAATGAGCTCAGCTCCTACTACTGCGACTTCACCAAGGACATCCTGTACTGCGATGATCCGGAAGGCCTCAGAAGAAGACAGGTCCAGAGTGTCTACTGGCAGTGCGCTGACGCCCTGGTCAAGATGTGGGCTCCGTTCCTGGTTTACACAGCCGAGGAAGTCTGGACACACTTCTCCAGCAAGGAAGAACCGTCCGTCCATTACACAAGCTATCCGGAAGTGAAGGAATATCCTGACGCCGACGCGCTGAAGGAAGAATTCTCCGCTCTGCTCAAGGTCAGGGACGCTGTCAACAAGTCCATCGAAAACGCGAGAAACGACAAGCTTGTCAACTCCGCCCAGGAAGCGGCTGTGACCATCCCGTGCAGCGCTGAGGAAAAGGCGCTCCTCGAAGGAACACTGACAAATATCCCGCAGTGGTTCATTGTTTCAAAGGTTGACTTCACGGAAGGTGAAGGCGAACCGACCGTCGCAAAGGCGCCCGGCACCAAGTGCCCGAGATGCTGGAACTACAGCGAACAGCCTGACGGCGAAGGCCTCTGCCCGAGATGCCAGGAAGTCATGGCAAAGCTGATCACACGCTGATCAGACGTAAAAAGGGAACTCAGAGATGAGTTCCCTTTTTGTATGTGAAGAAAAGAAAAAAGCCCGCAGGCTTTTTTCAGAGTTCGATCTTTCTGAACTGTTCCCACGGCATGGATTTCTTTCCGAAATGGCCGTAGTTTGTTGTGCTTCTGTACATCGGGCGTCTGAGATCCAGTTCATTGATGATGTCCGCGACTGAGAAGGAGAAATTCTTCAGGACAATCTGCTGGAGTTCATCGTCCGTATACTTTGATGTGCCGAAGGACTGCACATAGACTGAGACGGGATCTGCCTTGCCGATGGCATAGGAGAGTTCAAGCTGGCACTTGTGCGCCAGGCCGTTGGCAACGATGTTGCGGCAGACATAGCGGGCATAGTAGGCAGCGGAACGGTCAACCTTGGTCGGGTCCTTGGAGGAGAAGCAGCCGCCGCCGATCGGGGCATAGCCGCCATAGGTGTCAACGACGATCTTTCTGCCGGTTGTGCCGGAATCGCCGAAGGAGCCGCCGATGATGAAGGAACCGGACGGGTTGATCAGATACTTTGTGTTTTCAGTGATGTGCTTTTCGTCAACGACAGGGCGGATGACCTTTTCAATCAGCAGGTCATGGAGTTCTTCCTGGCTGATGGCGTCTGTGTGCTGGGTGGAGATGACGATGGTGTCGATGTCCTTGAGGACGCCGTCCACATAGCGTACTGTGACCTGGGTCTTTCCGTCAGGTCTCAGGCGGCTGTCGGTTCTTCTGACCTCTTCGAGCCTTCTGGCCAGCTTGTGGGCGGTGATGATGGCATAGGGCATCAGCTCTTCGGTTTCATCACAGGCATAGCCGAACATGATTCCCTGGTCGCCGGCGCCAGTCTCCTCCAGCGCGTCCTTTTCGTGCTGCAGAGAGCCGTCCTTATACTCCAGCGCTTCATCGACGCCCATGGCGATGTCCGGGGACTGCTCGTCGATGGATGTCATGACAGCGCAGGTCGTTCCGTCAAAGCCGTACTTCGCCCTGTCGTATCCGATGTCACAGATGACCTCGCGCACGAGTTTGGGGATGTCGACGTAGCACTCCGTGGTAATCTCTCCCATGACCATGGCATACCCGGTGTTGACTGTCGTCTCCGCCGCCACCCGGCCGTTGGGATCCTTCGCGAGGATCGCGTCGACGATGGCATCTGATATCTGGTCGCAGACCTTATCCGGATGACCCTCAGTCACGGATTCTGATGTGAATAATCTCTTCATGTTGCTCCTCCGATGTGTTCTCTGATATGTTCCGGGAAAAGGCGTAAAATTCAATGTTCTCGTGCCTGCGGGCTGCTGCCGCGCATACATATATATTATACCGCGGGGAAAAATCACGGTCAATACAACTTTCGGCGGAGGTTCGGTCTTTTTCGAGGGAAGCCTTGTCTTTTTGCGGTATTGATGTATACTTTTTGCAAAGGAAGGAGCGACCCATGACATCACCTGATCACAGACCGAAACTGAAACTCATTGAGGGCGGACGTTCCATGCCCGTCTCGAAGATGCACCGGATCCTGATGGAAGCCTATGTGTCCAATACCCGTCTGATGGGTGTTCTGGCGGTGGCTGCGCACTGGAGCATCGTTCCTCCTGACGCTGATCGGAATGATCCGGCTAACTGGGAGGATCTGCACCAGTTCTTTTATATTGACTGCGAAGAAGCCGGGTTGGAGACATATCAGCAGGTCCGGGACGATAACGGTGAGAATGAAGCGGAAGCGGAGCGCATCGAGAATGCTCTGTTCGCCGGCCTGGGCGGTGATGAAATGCTCTTGGAGGAGCGGCAGCTGCGCCTGCTGCTGCAGAAATGGGCACAATTCAATGCCGAACACGATCTCCCCCTGCCGGCAGGCCGGGAGAATTATGATTTC
>JAUNJW010000237.1 GCA_030533035.1 Erysipelotrichaceae bacterium | reverse complement strand
AATTTTGAAAAGGATCAGGGAAGGAGCTTTGTTCAGACCTTCCCTGATTTCTGTCTGTGATGAAAAGAATACTGCAAAATCAATGATTGATAGTGACAGGAAGCGGGAACAATGCTATATTGTAGTTAGTTAAAACTAACCAAAGGAGATGCCATGAGTGAATTATTCGCAATCGGAATGACCGCAGCCCTGGTGTCTGTGATTACCATCGGCGGTCCGGCAATGAAAAAGAAATATCTTGGAAGAAAGTGATTACTTCTTACTGAGTTCAATGCGCCGTTTCTTTCCCTTGATGGAAAGACCGGCAAGTTTTGCAAGGATGGAAGAATCATGATTCAGAATGGTGACCAGAGTGTACTGGTCCTGGATTTCAATTGTCCCGATATCAGAAAAATCCATCACAGCGGATAACGCTCCGGCAATGTCACAAGGCCGGAGTTTTTCGTTCTTTCCCGCCCGGATCATGATCTGTACCAGATTCCCGCCTCCGGTTTCCTTTTTATGCAGAGGCACACTTAAATCACATTGCACAGACAAATCCATCTGCCATGGTTCTGAACTGGCCAGTATATTCTTAGCTGTTTCAGTCTCTTTTTCGGTTTCTTCGATCAATGTGATGACAATGCCGGAATTGCCCTGGTGGGCGGTTCTTCCCGAACGGTGGACATAGGTGGAAAGATCCATTGGCAGATCATAATGGATGATATGAGAAACTTCCGTGATATCTATGCCTCTGGCCATCGCGTCGGTCGCACATAAAATCCGGATGTTTCCATCCTGAAAGTCCCTGAGAATTCTTAAGCGTTTCTTTTCTTCATCGTCTGCGGAGAAGGAAGCGGAAAGGATCTTCTTTTTCTGCATCTGTTCACTCAGCTTACGGGCAGAGCTTCTGTAATTGACAAAGACAATGGCACTGGTGATTTCTGTATGTTCCAGCAGATCAAAAAGAGTTTTGTTTCTGTTTTCTGTGATCAGATAATATTCCGCAATGGCACGGTTTACTTTTGTGCGGTCATTGAAGATGAGCTTTTCATATTCATTCCGGAAAACAGACTGTACGGTCTCGTCCACTGTCGCTGAAAGGCAGATGGTCTGCACATCGCCGATTTGTTCCATAAGAAAGCGCATTTCCTCTGCCTGGCCGGTTGAGGCAATCTGGTCCGCTTCATCCAGAATGAGATATTTCAGATGTGAAAGATCCAGAAGACCCTGCCTGAAAAGATCACAGAGCCTGCCTGGGGTACCGATCACCATGGCCGGGTAATGTTTCAGAGCATTCTCCTGTTTTTCAATGTCCAGGCCGCCGATGGCGCAGACACAGTGAATCTTCGCAAAGGCAGAGAGCTTTTCTGCTGTTCTGTGAATCTGTACAGCCAGTTCCCTGGTCGGGGCGATGACAAGTGCTTCCGGTGTTTCTGCATAAGGAGACAGATCATTGAGAACAGGCAGAAGATAAGCGGCTGTTTTGCCGGCGCCTGTTTCCGCCTGGACAAGACAGTCTTTTCCGCTCAGAATTACCGGAATCACTTCTTCCTGCACAGGCAGAAAAGATTCATATCCCAGCGCATGCATTCCTTTGATCAGTTCCTCTTTCAGCATCTTGTTTTCCATACCGGTATCATAGCACAGCCGTGAGTTTGCGGGGCGGTGCAGGAATATCGGTTATGACCTTTCAAAATGCGTTATATTTTTCTCATAGGACTGCTTTTCATCCGGGATTATGGACCATCCGGCAAATGTGCAGTCTGTTTGTGCTAAACTTAAACGCAGGAGTAACCAATGTTCAAAGATACGATAGCGGCAATCGCGACAGCTGACGCAATGGGAGCTGTCTCCATGATCAGAATTTCCGGTGATGAAGCGCTGGATGCCATCGGCAGACTGACTCACAAGGATTTTTCAAAGGCGGCAGGCTATACCATCCACTACGCGACTGTCTATGACGGCAGCGAACCGGTGGATGAAGTGCTTGTCTCTGTTTTCAGGGCGCCGAAATCCTATACCGGCGAGGATGTCATTGAGCTTGGCTGCCATGGCGGTGTCTATATCACCAGAAGAATCCTGGCCCTGATCTACGGCACCGGCGTAAGACCTGCCAGAAGAGGCGAGTTTACGGAAAGAGCCTTCCTGAACGGCAAGATGGACCTTTCCCAGGCGGAAGCGGTCAATGACCTGATCAAGGCAAAGGATGAGACCAATGCCAGAAGCGCAGTACATTCCCTGAAAGGGTCTGTTACCAGACTGATTGAACCGCTGGAGGAAGAGCTGACCCAGATCATTGCCAATATTGAAGTGAATATTGATTATCCGGAATATGATGACGTCCATCAGCTGACAGAAGAAGAAATCCTTCCGGCTTCCGAAAAATGGATCAAGGATATTCATGAAATTATAGAAACAGCCCAGAAGGCGCATATTGCCAGGGAAGGCATAGACACTGTCATCCTTGGCAGGCCCAATGTCGGCAAGTCTTCATTGTTAAATGCTTTGCTGGAAGAGGATAAAGCCATTGTCACCGAGATCGCCGGCACAACCCGCGATCTGGTGGAAGGCACTGTCCGCATCGGCGGGATTACACTGAATCTGATTGATACGGCCGGGATCCGTGAAAGTGAAGACCGGGTGGAACAGATCGGTATCCAGAGATCCATCGACGCCATGAATAAAGCCCAGCTGATCATCCTTGTCCTCGATGCCAGCAGAGAGCTGAATGAGGAAGATCAGAAGCTTCTGGAAATGACAGAAGGAAGACAGCGCATTGTTGTATATAACAAAAATGACAGTGCGGATAAAGAATATGACCTGTCCATCTCTGCTTTGAATCATGACATCGCTCCTTTGATTGAAGCGATCCGGGAAAAGTATGAAACCGAGCTTTACGCGGCACAGATGGACACATTGAATAACGAAAGACAGATCGGCCTTGCCATCCAGGCGGAATCCGCCATGAAGGATGCGGTCAGCGCCCTGAAACAGGGAATGGAACTGGATCTTGTCACGCTGGATCTGCAGAAGAGCTGGCATGCCCTGCGTGAAATCACCGGCAAATCAGGCCGTGATGATCTTCTCGATGAGATCTTCTCACGCTTCTGCTTAGGAAAATAAACTATGAGTGAACTTACATATGTCGACACCCATGCGCATATCATGTCGGATGACTATGCGGATGATTTTGAAGAAATGCTTAAGAGGTGTTCAGATGCCGGGGTCAACCGCATCATGATCATCACGCTTTCCCATGAAGAAACACTGAAAGCCATTGAATTCGCGAAGAAGGATCCGGCAAGATTCCTTGTCGCGGCCGGGATATTCCCGGAGGATGTCAAAGAGCTGACAGATGAAATGTGGGAAGAGTTCAGGGAAACAGTCAGGGATCCGATGATTTCCTGCGTCGGTGAAATCGGCCTGGATTATTTTTGGGAAAAAGACCCGGAAGTCAGAGCGCTTCAAAGAGAGGTCTTTATCCGCCAGATCGAACTGGCTAAGGAAATAAACAAGCCGATCCTTGTCCATTCACGAGACGCGATGCAGGATACCTTTGATATCATGAAGGCCCATCACTGGAAAGGGCTTCTCCATTGTTTCTCCGGCACAAAGGAAATGGCCAGGGAGTTTACAAAGCTTGGCTATTACATTGCCCTGGGCGGCGCTCTGACTTTCAAGAACGCCCGCCACTCGGTGGAGGTCTGTGCTG
>JAUNJW010000236.1:396-3721 GCA_030533035.1 Erysipelotrichaceae bacterium | reverse complement strand
GTTCAGTATCTGCGCGTTTCTGAGCAATCTCTGAGTTCCGCCTCTGTAGGAAACAAACAGAGCAGCGCATTTCTGGGTTGCCATCATGGAATAGACGGATTCATCATCGTTGGCTGTTGCCAGAACAGCGACTTTTTTCAGTTTGATCAGTCTGTTCTGGAAAGCCCGCAGGGTAATCGCGGAGTCACCGATTCCATATAAGAAAATGTAATCAGCCCTGCGGATCAAGTCGACGGCTTTGTTGATGTGATTGTAGTCGAGCGACTGCAGTGTCTCCTGGATGGCTTTGTTTACAAGCAGGGCAATATTGTTGGCGATCAGGGAAGGCTGGGCGCCGAAATGGAAGGGATGGTTGACATCCACGATTTCATCAAGGACGCCGGGATTGGTAATCTCCTTGACATACTGGATCTTGAAATCACGGAAACCTTCACAGCCGACCTTCTGGGCGAGTCTTCTGACAGTGGTGGTTGATGTGTATGACATCTCCGCGATTTCATGGATTGACAGGTAGGCAAGTTCCTCGCCATAGTCGAGAATAAAGCCTGCCAGCGTACTTTCCGAAGGTGAAAATCCTTCCTGTTTTCTCAGCTTTTCGATCAGCATATTTCTTCCTCCGTGCATCCATATTATAAGGAATCTTCTGCCGGTTTCGCATATCTGTCTTTCTGTGTCACAAAGTGACATGGAAAACCGGAAGTAAAACAGTTTACCGGCGTCACTTTGTGACAGAACGCTTTGAAACAAAGATTTCCTTTTCGGCAGGCGCTATCTTGAAGATGCGAAAAGCGAAAGGGGAAATTGTGATGAATAAATTCACAGACTGGCTTATGCAGTTCGGCGCATGGGCCGCAAACAACAAATATCTCGCCTCCATCCGTGACGCATTTATGGCATATATGCCGCTGACAATCATCGGCGCCATCGGAACACTCTGGACTTACGTTATCGTTGACACAAATTCAGGTCTGGCAAGACTGATCCCGGCAGTTGCGGGACTGTCCTTCCTGAACCCGCTGTTCAACGCACTGAACTTCTGCACAATCGGCTGCATCTCCCTTGGCATCACATTTGCCATCGGCTACCAGATCGGCCACCGCAACAAGCTGAACGCGCTTTATGCGGGCCTGATCGCAGTCGCCGCGCTGATCATCGTCACAAATTACTCGGTTGATCCCAGCGGCGTCTCCGTCACCCTGGCAGACGGCACGGCGAAGACAATCGCTGAGCTGCTTCCTTCCGGAGCTGTCGCGGGAACAGTCGCGGCCATCGCTTCCGGTTCTCTTGGATCCACAGGCCTGTTTACAGGTATGCTGGTAGGCATCCTCTCGGTTGAGCTGCTGGCCTTCTTCAACAAGTTTGAAGGCATCAAGATCAAACTGCCTGATTCCGTTCCGCCCAACGTCGCCGAATCATTCAGTTCCCTGATTCCTTCCTTCTTCACCCTGATGATCATCGGCTTCATCGGCTACATCATCAACAGGACAAGCGGTCTCTACCTGAATGACATGATCTTCAATATCATCCAGCGCCCGCTTCAGAACGTCGGCGGTTCCTTCCTCGGCGGCCTGATCTTCGTCATCATCATCACTCTCTTCTGGTGTGTGGGTCTCCATGGCAACAACATGACAGCAGCTGTCACAACGCCGCTCTTCACTGCTCTTCTGCTTGAAAACGAAGCAGCGATCCAGGCCGGCCAGAAGGCGACAAACATCGTCAACGCTTCCTACTGGGCATGCTTCATCACAATCTGCGGCACCGGTATCGCCCTGGCCATCACACTGGCAATCCTGATTGCCGGCAAGAGAGAAGACAACAGAGCCATCGCAAGACTGTCTTTGCTGCCGAACCTCTTCAACATCAATGAAACAATCGTCTTCGGTGTTCCGGTTGTCCTCAACCCGCCGATGTGCGTCGGCTTCGTCCTGGCTCCGGTTGCTTCGTATATCATCTCCTATGTCCTGACTGCCATCGGTTTCTGCCCGGTTATGTATATCAACGTGCCGTGGACAACACCGATCCTGCTCTCCGGCTTCCTGGCTTCCGGCGGCAACATCATGGGTGCTGTCACCCAGCTGATCTGCCTGGCCGCTGCTGTCCTGGTCTACATTCCGTGTGTCCGTGTCCATGAAAAGACACAGGAAAGAAACGACGCCGCAAACGCAGCTGACTGAAACAATCAATGATGATCCTGCGCTCAATGAATACGGGCGCAGGGTCATGCTATACTGAGCATGAAGGAGAAAAAATCAACTATGCTGTTTGAAAGCATCATGCACATTGCCCTGTTCACGGACAGGATGGAAGAAATGATCCGGTTCTATACAGATGTTCTCGGCGGCAGAACCAAAGCGGTTGTCCGCTATGGAGTCTATAAGAACAGGCCTGACAGACCGGCTTCGTATGAAATCGCGCAGAAGGATCCGGAGCGGATCTTCAACATCTACATCGAAGTGGCGCCCGGCCAGTTTGTCGAACTGTTTCCGAAACATGAAGACCAGAAGGAACATACCGGCTGGAATGAACATCTCGGCTATTCCCATTATGCCTTCCTGTGCTCCGACATTTTTGAGACAAGAAGGATCCTGGAGGAAAGGGGACTTCAGTTCGACACTGCCATCTCCAAGGGACCTTCGGAAACATATCAGATGTGGGCACATGATCCCGACGGCAACAAATTCGAAATCATGCAGTATACAGAAAACTCAATCCAGGTGAAAGGAAATCTCTGACTATGAAACTCGGTATTATCGGCTCCGGACAGATCGTCCGTGACTTTCTTCCCAAACTCGTAAAGATGGACGGCATGGACGTTGTCGCGATCATGGATATTCCGGCAGTCAGAGAACCGCTGGAAGCTCTCTGCAGGGAGAACGGCGTTGAAAACGCGGTCACAGACTTTGAAGATCTGTGTGCCCTGGACATCGACACAATCTATGTCGCTGTCCCCAACTTCCTGCATTACATGTACTGCGAAAAAGCGCTGAACAGGGGATACAACGTCATCGTTGAAAAGCCGATGACTTCCAATATTGAGGAAGCTGAGGCGCTGAAAAAGATGGCTGAGGAAAAGAACCTGTTCCTCTTTGAAGCAGTCACAACCATCTACTTCGAGGCGTATGAAAAGATCCGCACCTGGCTGCCAGAAATCGGCACAGTCAAGATGGTTTCCTGCAATTACAGCCAGTACTCCAGCCGCTATGACCTCTTCCGCGAAGGCCAGACACTGCCGGCCTTCGATCCGGCCAAGTCAGGCGGAGCGCTGATGGACCTCAACCTCTACAACCTGCACTTCGTCATGGGCCTGTTCGGTGAACCGCAGGAT
>JAUNJW010000236.1:0-386 GCA_030533035.1 Erysipelotrichaceae bacterium | reverse complement strand
CATCGACACCAGCGGTCAGCTCGTGCTCAGCTATGACGGCTTTACCGCCAACCTGATCGCCTGCAAGGACTGCGCAGCCCCGTTCCACTTTGTCATCGAAGGCACTGACGGCTATATCACAATCCAGTATCCGCCCAACCTCATCGGTGAAGTCACTCTCCACAGAAGAAAGGGTGAGGAAGAAAAGTTCGACGACGGCATGGCCTGGAACCGGCTCATCCCTGAATTTACAGCCTTCATCAACACCATCAACTCTGATGACCACGCTTTCTGCCTGAAGCAGATGGAAGAAAGCATCGCCGTTTCCAGAGTCCAGACAAAGGCGCGCCGTGACGCCGGCATCTTCTTCGCGGCAGACAAAAACTGAAAACTCCCAAAGAAAAATC
>JAUNJW010000235.1 GCA_030533035.1 Erysipelotrichaceae bacterium | reverse complement strand
TTCCGAACGTGACGTTCTCTCCCTGGCTGAATTCAGAAACGGCATGGACGTCAACGGCACAAAGGGCGTCTTCGTTGAAATCTACAACAAGGCACAGCCGCTGCCCGCTCCTGTTCAGCTCGCTGATGAAGACTACGAAGGCAGATACTACACAACAACCATCGACAAGCTCGGTGAACTCTTCGAGAAGCTCGGCGTCAAGGCTGACCCGGCTGTTGTCAGACAGACAATCGAAGAATATGACCAGTGCGTTCTGAACAACACACCGGCTGACCAGTATCCGGATGTCAAGAAGACAGCCGCTTCCAGACCGATCGGCAACTGTGAGAAAGACGCTGACGGCAAGTGGGACGCTTCCACATATGACCTCGACGGCGCTGAACTCAGAGTCCGTCTGATGGCTCCGTCAACCCACCACACAATGGGCGGTATCAAGGTTGATACAGAACGTCATGTCCTCGACACAGACGGCAATGTCATCGAAGGCCTCTACGCAGCCGGCGAAGTTACCGGCGGCATCCACGGCGGCAACAGACTCGGCGGCAACGCGATCGTTGAAATCTTCGTATCCGGCCGTACAGCTGCCAAGGCAGTCACAGCTGACAACCAGTAATCCACTCTGAAAGACAATCCGCAGCGGATTGTCTTTTTTGTTTTATGGGGCAGCGGCATTCCTTTGATGCCGCTTTTTATATATAGTCTGTTTCTATAACTAAGAAAAGAATGAGAGTATTAGACAATAACTGCATGAATGGATGACAATAGACATGCGAAAGGAAATACACGCATGAAACAGACAGGAATCTTCACTTTCACAGCTCTGTGCCTTGAACGAATGTGAAACAGAAAACACCGCAATTGATCAAAGACAGAAACTGAAAAAAAAGAAAGGGAAGGAAATATAAAATGACAGACATCAGAAATCCTAAGAACTGGAGCTTGGAGACAAAACAGATTCATATCGGACAGGAACAGGCAGACCCGGCAACAGGCGCCCGGGCAGTCCCGATTTACGCGACCGCTTCCTATGTATTCAACAATGCCCAGCACGCGGCTGACCGCTTCGCCCTGAAGGATCCGGGCAACATCTACAGCCGTCTGACCAATCCGACGGAAGATATCTTTGAGCAGCGCATTGCCGCCCTGGAGGGCGGATCCGCGGCGCTGGCTGTTGCCTCGGGAGCAGCGGCCATCTCCTATGCACTGCAGGCACTGGCAAAAGCGGGCGAACATATCGTGGCTTCCAAAACGATCTATGGCGGCACATTCAACCTGCTGTCCAATACACTGCCGTTAACGTCCGGCATCACAACAACTTTTGTGGATCCGGATGAGGAAGGCGCCTTCGAGGCGGCGATTCAGGAAAATACGAAAGCGATCTTCATTGAATCTCTCGGCAATCCGAATTCCAATCTGATCGATATTGAAGCTGTCGCAGCCATTGCCCACAGTCACGGGATTCCGCTGGTGATTGACTCGACATTCGCGACGCCGGTTCTGATCCGGCCGATTGAATACGGAGCGGACATTGTTGTTCATTCTGCCACAAAGTTCATCAACGGCCACGGCACAGCCATCGGCGGCGTTATTGTTGAATCGGGAAAGTTTGACTGGAAAGCTTCCGGAAAGTATCCCTGGATTTCTGAACCGAATCCCAGCTATCACGGCGTTTCCTTCGCTGATGCGGTAGGCCCTGCCGCCTTTGTCACATATATCCGCGCGATCCTGTTAAGAGATACCGGCGCCACGCTTTCCCCGTTTGCGGCATTCCTGTTCCTGCAGGGACTGGAAACACTTTCGCTCAGAGTGGAAAGACACACGGAAAATGCCATTAAGATCGTGAAATATCTGGCGGCGCATCCGCAGGTCGAGGCGGTTCATCATCCTTCCCTGGAAAGCGAACCGAGCCATGCTCTATATAAAAAGTATCTGCCCAATGAAGGCGGCTCCATCTTCACCTTTGAAATCAAAGGGGACGCGGAAACGGCAAAGAAGTTTATCGACAATCTGCCGATCTTCTCCCTGCTGGCGAATGTCGCCGATGTCAAATCGCTTGTCATCCATCCGGCTTCCACGACGCATTCCCAGCTGAGTGAAGAAGACCTCCTTGATCAGGGAATCAAACCCAATACCATCCGTCTTTCCATCGGCATTGAAAAGGCGGATGATCTGATCGCCGCTCTGGATACAGCCTTTGCGGCTGTCGCATAATCCTTAAAAGTGTTCTCCTATGTAAAAGGACGGCAGCCGCCGTCCTTTTACATGTCTTCAAAATATTTTCTGAGTCTGAATCTGTCCCTGAACTCAAACAGCCTGTCAAGTATGCCGGAGCATTTTGAGATCAGCGGTCCGTTCAGCACGGCGACAATAAATGTGCCTGCCTTGACGCCCTCGAAATGGCCGAAGCCGAAGAACAGAAAGGAGAGGATCACCGCGGCAAGGCAGCTGGTCATATCATAGATGATTTTGACCCTGCCGATCTCATGGTTTCCTTCTCTGGCGATCTCCTTGACCACCAGTTCATAGGCGGCAGGGGAGATATAGGTTTTAAAGTAGAAGGCAACCCCGATGGCGCAGATAATCATGCCGGCAACATAAAGAAACAGCCGCATTGCCACGGACTCTGCCGGCACAAGCGCAAGAGGTTTCATCATCAGATCCAGCACCAGGCCGTAGATCAATGCCGTGATAAATGAGAACAGATAAGATTTGCGGAACTTCCGCAATATCAGGCCCAGGATGACAAGCAGGATTGCCTGCAGGGTATATTCCGCCATTCCGAATGAGAAGAAAGGAAGGCTCTGCGACAGTTTCAGATACAGCAGATACGCGGGCGCCACAACCGTGGACATACCGAAGTCAGCTCTTTCCATCATCGCTGTGCCAAGCGCCAGAAAGAGGGCGCCGGCGATCCAGGCGGCTTCACTGTAAAACGTTTTCTTCATTGAAGTATACCTTTCCAAACGCAGGCAATTATAGCATGGGATCCGGGAAGAACCTGTATAATTAATGCATATTTGAGGGTATTTGTATGGATGAAAAGACAATTCAGAAAAAAATAGAAGAGGGAAGGAACTTTATCAGAAGTTTTAACGAAGAGGCTGACGAAGAGTATTACACGGACCAGGATCTGAAAAAACCGCAGCCGCCGCTGGCCAAAGAGGCCCTCAGCGATGTCCTGGTCAGCCTGCCGGTGAATTATGAGGATCTTGATCTTGACAATGATTTTCTCCATGTGATCAACAGCAGGAAATCACACCGTGTCTATACGGAAGAAAAGATGAGCCTGCTTCAGCTGAGCTTTCTGCTGTGGTGCTCACAGGGCGTCAAGGAAATCCGCGGAAAATCCTACGCGACACTCAGGACAGTTCCCTGCGGCGGCGCCCGCCATGAATTTGAGTGCTATATGACAATCCAGAATGTCGAAGGGCTGGAAGATGGATTTTACCATTACCTGCCCATGAAACACGCCCTGGAAAAACTGGAAGGGCTGAAGGATCTCAGGACTTTCATCGGTGATTCCCTGTGTGAGCAGGTCTGGGCGGCGAAAGCCAATGTCGTCTTCTATTACAGCGTCGTGTTCTACCGGGCTGAGTGGAGATACGGCATTTATGCCCATGTGCCGGTTCTGATCGATTCTGGCCACATTACAGAGAATGTGTATCTGGCAGCCGCAGCGGCCGGTCTGGGTGGCTGTGCCATCGCTGCGGTGGATCACAAACTTGC
>JAUNJW010000039.1 GCA_030533035.1 Erysipelotrichaceae bacterium | reverse complement strand
ATCCCTGGTCCAGGCCGCTCTGCAGTCTTTCTTCAAGGGTTCCTGTTTCATTGAGCAGGGATCTGACCACAAAGGCATACAGGCCGCAGGCAGTTCTGGTTCTCGGTGTGTTGTGGGTCAGGGCACTGACCGCTTCCACAGTGTTAACCATTGTGTCATTGTCATCGCCGCGCTCGGCACAGAAGACACAGACCGGGATGATTCTCATCAGGGAACCGTTGCCGTTGTCACGGTCTGAAGTACCGCCGCAGGTTTCGGGATTGCCGCTGCGCCTGTATCTTTCAACGGCATTCATAGTTCCCCGGCCGATGTCATAGGAATAGCCGAACGGCGTATAGGCGCCGTTATACAGCCAGTCGCAGAAGCGCTCAGCGATGTCATTGAGATCGACAGCGTTCTTTTCCTTCAGTGAGGCCAGAAGGGCCAGGGTCAGACTGGAGTCATCAGTCCAGGAACCGGCCGGCAGATTGAATGTGCCGTAGCCCCTCATATTGACAACCGGGTGCCGGGCGACTTCTTCACGGCTTTCAAACTGGACCGGACAGCCCAGGGCGTCGCCGCTGACTACGCCTAGGACCGCGTTTCTCATATTATTCTTTCTGTTTTCTGTCATCTTTATCCCTCCTTATTCTTTTCCTTCAAAATGCATGCGGATTGGCGCCATCACCTCCGCTTCATCCAGGTCGGCCTTCATCTGCCTGTGGGATGAGGAAGCCCTGACCCGGTGGACGATTTCAGACATGACGTCAAAGTTGATGGCGGTGCCTTTGCTGTCACAGCGGTAGGTGGCTGCTCTTTCTCTCTGGATGCCGAAGCGGGCGGCTGTTTCAATGGCGTCAATGTTGGCACCCATGAAGATGAACTCCCAGCCGTACTTTTCCTTCTGTTTTTCAATGAGGCGCTTCAGGCTGTCATAGGTATACTGGCGGCTGGCGTTCTCCATGCCGTCGGTGGTGATCATGAAGACGGTTCTGTCCGGCACGTCTTCCTTACGGGCATATTTGTGCACATTGCCGATATGGTGAATGGCATTGCCCACCGCGTCAAGCAGGGCGGTGCAGCCGCTGACGCTGTACTGGTTCCCGTTCATCGGTTCGACCTTTTCCAGATCAGTCCGGTCATAGATGACGTGGGAGCGCTCGTTGAACAGGACAACCGAGACGTAGACTTTTCCTTCTTCTCTGCGCTGCTTTTCAATCATTGAGTTGAAACCGCCGATTGTGTCAGCCTCGAGGCCGTGCATGGATCCGCTTTTGTCGAGGATCATGACAAGTTCCGTTGTGTTTGTTTTCATATTCTTTTTCCTCCTGTTTACACCTGAAGAATAGCGGATCCGGGAAAAAGAAAGGTCGCCCGGCAGGCGACAAATGAATTCAGAGCAGAACCTGGTCGTATTCAAAGAGAATGGAATTGATTTCAAAAATACTGTAGATCTTGTTGCGGATGCAGTATTCAAGAATCAGGTCAAAGGGACTGGCCGGCGAGAAGGCATAGCCGGCTTTTGCCAGAAGGTCGGCGGCGTCGCTGTAGCTGAGCTTCAGGGCAACGGCCAGGGCCATGCATGTTTTCTTTTTGGGAACATAATTCCTGTTGGAACGGATCTTGGAAAACAGCTTGCGGTCAATGTTGGCGCGCTTGTAGACTTCCGGATCGCTCATGCCTTTTTCATCGATCAGGGAAAGAAGACTCTCCTGGAATGTTTCCGATTTTGTTTTCAGCACTTCCGCGACGGAAGCAGGCATTGCCATGTCAGCTTCCGTTTCAGCATGCGAGGTTGCCTGTGCCTTCGGAAGATGCGGTTTACCGAATATGCTGCGCTTTTCTTCCTTCCTTTTTTCTCTCGGGGCGGAAGACATGGCCGGGGCATAGTTGTAATGCACGGACTCTGACGGGACAGCCATTGCCATACGCTCATGAATAAACGAGCGGACTTTCAGATTCAGGGATGAGGAAAGCTCATAGGCTGTGCGGTCATAGACAACCAGGATGACATTGATGTCAGTATCCAGGCAGAAGGTCTCGATTTCACGCAGGGCAATCTTCAGGGCGAGATCCTTTGGGAATCTGTATACGCCGGTGGAGATCAGCGGCAGGGCAACACTTTTGCAGCCGAGGATTTCAGCTAAACGCAGGCTTTTGCGGTAGCAGGACGCCAGAGTCTCCAGCTCATCATGATTTCCGTCAATCCACATCGGGCCGACGGTATGGATAATATAATCCGCGTTCAGGGCATAGGCTTTTGTGACAGCAGCTTCACCCGGTTTGATGGGTCCGATTTTGCGCCGGTCAGCCAGCAGCTCGTCATATCCGGCCGCTGTGAAAACTGCCATATCCGTTCCCCGGCCGACAACCGGATCCGGATTGGCTGAATTGACTATGGCGCCGGCTTTGACGCGGGCAATGTCATCGCGGATCAGTTCAAAAGGCATGTTTTTTTATTCTGGAATATTGTCGATTCTGTGTCTTCTCTTCAGAAGGACAGGATAAAGAAGATCGTGGTAAACATAGGTGATGATGGCTGCTGCCGGGATCGCGAGGATAATACCGATGACGCCGAACAGTTCGCCGCCGATCACAACCGCGATCAGGATCAGGATGGACGGGACGCCGAGGCTTCCGGAGAAGAGTCTCGGTTTGAGAATATATCCGTCAATGGTCTGCAGGACCACGGTGAAGATAAGGAAGTAGACTGCCTGCAGGGGATTGTGGAGCACAAGCAGAAGGCCGCCCACAACCGCGCCGATCATCGGCCCGAAAGTCGGCAGAAGATTTGTCAGTGCGACAATTGTTGAGACAAGTCCGACATACGGAATTCCCATAATAACCATGAAGAGGGCATTGGCGAATCCGACAATCAGGGCATCCAGCAGGGTGAATCCGACATAGCTTGTCATGATCTGGTCGCAATGGCGCAGGAAAGTGTCATGTCTCTGGACTGTCTCTTCCCTTAAGACGGCATGACGGAAGTCATGCACAGCTTTGAGGATTGCTTTTTTGCCTGTGAGGAAATAAACCGCAAAGATGATGCCGATCAGGATTGAAGCCATTGAGGCGCCGAAGCGGAAGGAGCCGAGGATAAAGTCGCTGAGATATCCGGGCAGGTTCTTGATCGCGCCGTCAATGATTTCGCTGACCTTGTCAGCAGCTGCGCTCAGGTCTATGCCATAATTTGCCGCCATCGCTTCAAGCTGTTCAATCAGCTTGTCCGTGCTGCGGACATAGCGGGAAATATTCTCGATCAGGGTATTCAGGGAAGCCAGGATGGAAGGCACCAGAATGATCAGGAATAATGTTACCAGCAGGATCACCAGCAGCAGCGCCAGTACCACGGATATCGTGTGGGCGTGTTTTCTGCTTTTCATGGAACCGAGTACCTTGTCTTCAATGAAATTGCAGACGGGATTGATCAGATAGGCAAGGATGACGCCGACCAGGACTGATGAAACGGTATTGACAATATAAGAAACCCATTTCTGCATTGCCGGCAGGCTGGCAAGCAGATACCAGAACAGGATGCCGATGCACAGCGCGGCGGCGTTGGCAGCCCAGGGTTTTTCAAGCAGAGATTTCAGCTTGGCTTTTGTTTCATTGCGCATGGGAATTTCCTCCACTTCATAATTATAAACATGCGCATAAAAATGGGAAACTTTAAGATATGGCAGACACATGCACAAATGTGCAGTCATATGCGTCAAACTCCGAACGAAAAATGATTATAATAATAGCACCTCAATGGCAAAGGATTAACGATGCTTCAGCTGAAAGATATATGTAAGAAATACATCACCGGTGATCTGGAACAGACGGCCCTGGACCATGTGTCCCTGAGCCTGCGCGACAATGAGTTTGTCGCCATTCTCGGTCCCTCCGGGTCCGGCAAGACGACGATGCTCAACATCATCGGCGGTCTTGACCGTTATGACAGCGGTGACCTGATCATCAATGATATTTCGACAAAAAAATATAAAGACAGAGACTGGGATTCCTACCGCAATCACACAGTCGGTTTTGTGTTCCAGAGCTATAACCTGATCCCCCATCAGACCATTCTTTCCAATGTTGAGCTGGCCCTGACCATTTCCGGCGTCTCCGGTTCCGAGAGAAAACGGCGGGCGCAGGAAGCTCTGGAAAAGGTCGGCCTCGGCGATCAGGTGCACAAGAAACCAAACCAGCTTTCCGGCGGCCAGATGCAGAGAGTCGCCATCGCCAGAGCCCTGGTCAACGACCCGGATATCCTGCTGGCGGACGAGCCGACCGGCGCCCTGGATACAGAAACATCCGTGCAGGTCATGGACCTGCTCAAGGAGGTGGCCCGGGACAGGCTGGTTGTCATGGTCACCCACAACCCGGAACTGGCCGAACAGTACGCCACCAGGATTGTCAGGCTGCGCGACGGCCGCATCATTTCCGATACGGATCCTTATGAGATCCATGAGGAACCGACCAGATATGACAATCTGGGCAAGTCCTCGATGTCGCTGCTGACGTCGCTGGCATTGAGTTTCAACAACCTGAGAACCAAGAAGGCGAGGACCTTCCTGGTTGCCTTTGCCGGCTCCATCGGCATTATCGGCATTGCCCTGATTCTTTCTCTTTCCAACGGCGTCAACGACTATATCAGGTCAATCGAAGAGGACACCCTGTCGGAGTATCCCGTTTCCATCCAGACCAGCGCGTTCTCGCTGGCGGGACTGGCGGAAAGAACCGACACCACGGAAGTCTCTTCCAAAGACAGGGTCATGGAAAGAAAAACCATTACCCGGATGTTCTCAGGTCTCAATACCAACGATCTTGTCGCTCTGAAAGAATTTCTCGACAGCCCCCAGAGCAATATCACCGCCTATGCCAAGGCGGTTGAATACAGCTATAACATCGTGCCTGAGATCTGGCAGATCTACAAGGGAAACAAGGTCAGGCAGGTCAACCCCGACATAACATTCAGCTCCATGGGACTGGGATATTCGGGCAGCTCTTCCGCGCTTTCCGCGTTTACCTCAACGGATACATTCCACCAGATCCCCGACACCGAAGGCCTGTATATCAACCAGTATGATGTGAAGGCCGGACGCTGGCCTGAACATTTCAATGAGTGTGTGCTTGTCCTTTCTGCCACCGGCAGGGTGACGGATTACACACTTTACGCCATGGGCCTGCGTGACCCGGATGAGCTGACGGCCATGCTGAAGGAACTCACCGAGAAGGATACTGTCAGGATCGATGACACGGGAATCATGGAATTTGATTATGATGATTTCCTCAATGTCAGCTTCAAGCTGATCACCAGCGCAGACCGCTATGTCTACGATGAGGAATTTGAGGTCTGGCGCGACAAGGGTGAGGACGATGAATACATGCGCTCACTGCTTGACGACGCTGTCGATATCAGTATTGTCGGCGTTGTCCAGCCCCGCGATACAGAATCAGCCGCGATGCTGATGACGGGCATCGGCTATCCTTCCTCCCTGACCGATTATGTTGTCAGAAAGGCTTCCGACGCCAGGATTGTCCGGGCCCAGCTGTCTGATCCGGATATCAATGTCATCACCGGCAAGCCGTTTGACGAGAAGAAGCAGGGCATGGATCTTTCCAAGATGTTCAGCATCGATGAAAAGGCCATGCAGAATGCCTTCAATTTCGACATGAGCTCGCTGAATGCGGACTTTAAAGGCATTGACCTTTCCTCAGCGGTGGATTTCTCATCACTGAACTTCAATGTGCCGCAGATGAATCTCGACCTTGCTTCCCTGCTGAGCCAGCTGCGGTTTGATATCGATTCAAAGGAACTCTTTGACCTGGCGCAGAAAACAGTTGAAGGCTATACGGAGTATTCCTCAAAGGAAGAAACCACTGACTGGGCAAAACTGCCGAAAGCGTTCGGAACCTATATTTCCGAAGAAGAGGGCAGGAACCTGCTCCGGGATGAAATCAACAAAATCCTCCATGAAAGCGGAATTGACTCCATTGACCCGGCTATGTTCACCGACGCTCTGTCCCAGGTGATGGCAGGCTATCCGCAGTGGCTTGTGGATCATGACATTGCCACATCCGATCCGAATGCCTTTGTTGAACATCTGCCGGAATATCTCAATTCGGAAGAAGGACAGCAGCGGATCGCGGAAGCGCTGGGAACCATGTCGGCCGCCTTTGAAAATGTGCAGGTCACTGAAAAGCAGCTGACGGATTTCGCAAAGGCTGTCGGCGAAGGATATACAGAGTACGCAGAGGAAAAGGGCAATATTCCGGATCCCGGCCTGTTTACGGATTCGCTCAATGAATATCTGGCCCTGGAAAGAACCCACAAGAGGCTGAGGGAAGTATTTTCAACAGGGGACAAGGCTTATGATCTTTCCGCCCAGATCAGCCGGCTGATCAACGCCCAGGTGGGCGGCTTTGCCTCATCTCTGCAGAAATCGATCCAGGATGGCGTCCAGCAGATGATGTCGCAGATGGCTTCCGGCCTGACGTCCGCCATCTCTTCACAGCTGGCGGCTTTCTCGAACCTCTCCAATGTCTTCTCTGTCAATGCCAATGCCTTCTCGGAAGCGATCAAGGTGAATATGACCGAGGAAGATCTGCAGGAACTGATGACCTCCATGATGTCCTCCAATTCCTCCACCTATGATTCCAACCTGAGAACCCTCGGCTATGCCGACATGAATAAACCGTATGTCGTCTCCATCTACCCGAAGGATTTTGAATCCAAAGCGGAAATCCTGAAGATCCTGGACCAGTACAATGCCAGGATGCGGGAAGAAGATGAGGACAAGGTCGTTGAATATACCGATGTGGTCGGCACTCTGATGAGCGGCGTCACCAACATCGTCAACACCGTCAGCTATGTCCTGATTGCCTTCGTTGCCGTTTCCCTGATTGTCTCCTCAATCATGATCGGCATCATCACATACATCTCCGTCCTTGAAAGAATCAAGGAAATCGGTATCCTGCGCGCAATCGGCGCCTCCAAGCGGAATATTTCGGAAGTCTTCAATGCCGAGACGTTCATCATCGGCCTGCTTTCCGGTCTGCTCGGCGTCGGCATAACATACGCATTGCTGGTGCCGATCAACGCCGTCATCCACAACCTGACGGACAACTACGCCATCAACGCCTTCCTGCCGGCGGCCAACGCCGTGATTCTTGTCATCATCAGCGTCATCCTGACCCTGATCGGCGGCCTGATTCCTTCCCGGCAGGCAGCCCAGAAGGATCCGGTCATCGCCCTGCGTTCGGAATAAGAAATACAGACTTTTGCTCCTGCGTGATTTTGAAAGATCACGGCAGGGGCTTTTTGTTACAATTGAAGAAAATATCAGGAGTTGAAATTATGCTTACTGTCGGAACCATTGCCCCCGATTTCTCACTGCCGGATCAGAACGGTGAGATTCACACCCTTTCCCAATACCGCGGTCAGAAGGTCATTCTTTATTTCTATCCGAAAGACCAGACAGCCGGCTGTATTAAGGAAGCCTGCTCATTCCGTGACCGGATGCCCCAGTTCACTGAAAAAGGCGCCGTGATTTTAGGCGTTTCCAAGGATACCGTGGCTTCCCACAAGAACTTTGAGGAAAAGCAGTCGCTGCCGTTTACGCTTCTGGCGGACCCGGATCATAAGGTCCTGGAACTTTATGACGTATGGGTTGATAAAAACATGTACGGCAAAAAGGTAAAGGGAACAGAACGTTCCACATATCTGATTGACGAAAACGGCGTTATTGCCAGGGCTTACCAGAAAGTGAAAGGCGCCACGCATCCGGAAGATGTGCTGGCTGATCTGCAATGAAAATCATATTGGCGCCGGCCAAGAAGATGCAGCGGGCGGATGATGATTTTGCCGTGCGGGATCTGCCGGTCTTTCTGGAACAGACACAGAAGCTGCTGGACACAATGCGCTCGCTGGACCGGGCTGATCTGAAAAAGATGTGGAACTGTTCGGATAAGATAACAGACCAGAACATGGAAAGACTGGCTGTAATGAATCTTCATGAGAAGCTTTCGCCGGCGGTCTTCACCTATGTCGGCCTGGCCTATCAGCATATGGCGCCGGGCGCCATGACAGAAAAGCAGCTGGAATATCTGCAGTCCCATCTGCGGATTCTCAGCGGGTTCTACGGCGTTCTGAAACCATTTGACGGCGTCACGCCGTACCGTCTGGAAATGCAGGCGGTCATGCCCGGCACCGGCGATCTGTATTCCTTCTGGGCTGATTGGCTTTACCGGGAGGTCAGGGATGAGGACGGCGTCATCATCAACCTGGCTTCAAAGGAATATTCTTCAGCCATTGAGAAATATCTGAAGGAAAATGACACCATGATCACCGCGGTGTTCGGTGAAATGAAAAACGGAAAAGTCATCCAGAAGGGAACCATGGCCAAAATGGCCAGGGGCGAAATGACCTGGTGGATGGCGGAAAACAATATTGAAGAACCCCGGCGGCTGAAAGATTTCAATGCCGGCTGGCAGTTCAGTGAAGAACTGTCCTCGGAAAAGGAATATGTTTTCCTGAAAAGACCATGAGGCTGTGTATGACAGAAAAAGAGATTAAAACCTACCGGATTGTTTATTTTTCGACGGCGGCTCTGTTTCTGGTCATCTTCATGATGACCGGCCGCCTGATCTACATTTTTTTCGCGACTGTGTGCATGACCATCGGCATCAACCCCGCACTTGTGAAAGGGCCCAGAGAGTAAAAACAGGCATGTATGCAAATAGACAATACCTGTATGGGTGAAAATGACTATAATGGAAGCCAGGAGAGTAATAGCAAAATGAAAAAGGAAACCAAATGCGTTCAGGCGGGCTATGTGCCTAAAAACGGCGAATCGAGAATGATCCCGATTATCCAGAGTACAACATTCAAGTATGACACCAGCGAAGATATGGGAAAGCTGTTCGACCTTGAGGCAGAAGGCTACTTCTATACCAGACTGCAGAATCCGACCAACGATTACGTGGCAGCCAAGATCGCTGCCCTCGAAGGCGGAACCGCAGCTATGCTGACATCATCAGGACAGGCGGCCACTTTCTTCTCGGTCTTCAATCTGGCCGGGGAAGGCGACCACGTCATCTCCTCCTCAACAATTTACGGAGGCAGCTACAACCTGTTCAATGTCACAATGAGAAGAATGGGCATTGATTTCACATTCGTCGATCCCGACTGCTCCGACGAGGAGCTCGAAGCGGCATTCAAACCCAACACCAAGTGTGTCTTCGGTGAAACCATTGCCAATCCGGCCCTGATCGTATTCGATATTGAGCGTTTTGCCAAAGCGGCCCATGCCCATGGCGTACCGCTGATCATTGACAACACATTCGCGACACCGGTCAACTGCCGCCCGATCGAATTCGGCGCGGATATCGTTACCCATTCCACCACCAAGTACATGGACGGCCATGACGCGGCTGTCGGCGGCTGTATCGTCGACTCCGGCAGATTTGACTGGATGGCCCACAGCGACAAGTTCCCCGGCCTGACAACACCGGACGAGTCTTATCACGGAATCACATATGCTGAGAAGTTCGGCCTCGGCGGCGCCTTCATCACAAAGGCGACAGCCCAGCTGATGCGCGACCTCGGCTCCATCCAGGCACCGATGAATGCCTATCTGCTCAATCTCGGCCTTGAGTCCCTGGCTGTCCGCATGGACAGACACTGCTCCAATGCCCAGAAGGTAGCGGAATTCCTGGAAAAGGATGACCGCGTTGCCTGGGTCAATTATCCCGGCCTGCCTTCCAACAAGTACTATGAAAGAGCGAAGAAGTATATGCCGGACGGAACATGCGGCGTCATTTCCTTCGGCGTCAGGGGCGGCAGAAAAGCTGCTGAGGAATTCATGAAGCACCTGAAGGTCGCCATTATCGCGACCCATGTGGCGGACGCCCATACATGTGTTCTTCATCCGGCTTCCTCAACCCACCGCCAGATGAGCGATGAGGAACTCGTGGCAGCCGGCGTCGGACCGGATCTGATCAGACTGTCCGTCGGCATTGAAAATGTTGACGATATCATCGATGATCTGAAAAATGCCCTTGATCAGGTAAAATAATTCAATTTAAGGATCAGAGTATTTGAAACAGAGCCACAGCCGTTCTAAAATGAAATTGCATCACCAGAGGGAGAATAACCATGAAAAAGATCTTATTGCTCTGCGGCGCAGGTATTTCCACCAGTATTCTTGTTGACAAGCTGGAAGAAGCCAGGGACAAACTTGGCAAGACCGAATATGAATTTGAAGCGACAACCATTGAACAGGCGGACAAGTATGTTCCCGAAGCCGATGTTGTTCTGGTTGCTCCGCAGATCAAGTTCCAGCTCGGTTCACTTCAGCGCAGATATCCGGATGCCGTTTTCTCGGTAATGGATATGCATATGTTCGGCATGGTTGACGGTGAAGCGATCATTGAGCTGGCTGAAAGAACAATCAACGGAGATTGAAACCTTAAAGAACGGTCAATGGCCGTTCTTTTAATTTCCCCGACTTATGGCTGAAAATGATGTAAACTTGAGATATGAGTATTAATTACGAAAAAGAAGTGGCCGAGGCGGTCAATGCCGCCAATGATGCCCTGTATCATCTGACCAACGCCGAGGAGGTTCTCAACAAGGCGCGCAACTGGGGAATTGCCGATATCATGGGCGGCGGCCTGATCATCACGGCTGTCAAAAGACAGCGGATGAAGGAAGCCAGCTATGAACTGAGCAAGGCAAAGAAGGCAATGAACCAGCTCAACCGTGAGCTGCTGGATCTGGATGGCTGGGCTACGATGGACGTGCAGATGGATGATTTCCTGGAAGTGGCGGATTATCTCTTCGATAATTTCTTTACAGACATGATGTCGCAGAGCCGGATCAACAACGCCAGAAACCAGGTGAGAAACGCAATCGAACAGGTGGAAGGCATCCTTGACGCACTGTCTGACCTGCAGGCGGAAATGTAAGAAAAACGGAGACATCCGTTTTTTCAATGAGGAACACTGCAATGGAACTGAAGGAAGAACTTCTTACTTATCAGCCGTATAACGAACAGGAAGAAAAAGACAGGGATCTGATCCTGTCTCTTCTTGACGCAGAACCTGATATCTATACAAGGGACAATCATACATTCCACATGACAGCGTCTGCCTGGGTTGTCTCAAAAGACCGTACAAAGGTTCTGCTGGCCTATCATAATCTCTATGACTCATGGGCCTGGCTCGGCGGCCATTGCGACGGGCAGAAAGACATGATGAATGTCGCCATAAGAGAAGTCCGGGAGGAAAGCGGCCTGCAGGATGTTTCGCCGCTTATGGAGAATATCTTTTCCCTTGAAGTCCTGACCGTGGACGGCCATGAGAAAAAAGGGGAG
>JAUNJW010000234.1:3519-3747 GCA_030533035.1 Erysipelotrichaceae bacterium | reverse complement strand
CAGGTACTCCTGGAGGTAGCGTTCATAGTTGTAGTTCATGACGTCATACTTGTCCCTGAACCAGCGGTAGAAGGTGGCTCTTGAAACGCCGGCTTTCTGAACAATCTGAAAAACAGTGATTGATTCAAAATCACTTTTTGCGCTTAATTCATTGAAGGCGTTCAGTATGGTTTCCCTGATATCATTGTGAGACATTTCTATTGTATTGTCTCACTGTTTTGTTTTGTT
>JAUNJW010000234.1:0-3484 GCA_030533035.1 Erysipelotrichaceae bacterium | reverse complement strand
AACAACGGAGGAATAATCAATATGTTTCAGACCAAGCATGATCTGACTGAAGGCGAGAAGAAATGCCTTGAGGCGTATGAAAAGGAGAAGAGTCCGCAGCCCAGAAAGAATCTGATCCGTCTTGTCCGCCACATCAATATGCTCAACCCGCTTCCCGACGAGAATTCATGGGAATACATTTTCTTTGACCGGCAGCTCAGCGACGAACAGGTGGACTTCGCCCTGAAGATGAAGCTGCGCCATCCATATACCATTCCCGAACTGGCAGAACGAGAAAAGATGACCATTGAAGACACAGCTGATATGGTGAACGATCTCTGCTATATCGGCCTGCTTGAATACTGCAGCGCGAAGGACGAAGAGGACAAAGTTGTCCTGCCGGTATTCGCGCCGGGTTCCATGGAAAGCACTGTCATGACAAAGGAAAGAACTGACGCCTATCCGGAAACCGCGCCTGCTTTCCTGAACTATGTCCTTGACCTGCAGAAGAAAATCTCAGGCGCCACTTTCATGGGGTCCGCCCTGATGCGGGCGATTCCGGTTGAAAGCGCGATTGCGGACAACCCGCGGAAAGTCAGCTATGAGGAAGTCAGCTACTGGCTCGACAAAGCAGGAGATTCGATCGGCGTCGCGCCGTGCGAATGCCGCAAGCTGAGAAGGATGGTCGGCGAGGCCACCGCTGACCTGGAAGGCGAGTGGTGCATCAACCTCGGCAATTACGCTGAGTCCTGCATCCGCATGGGCAAGGCGAGAAGGCTGACAAGGGCTGAAGCCGAGGAAAAGATCAAAAGAGCGGAAGAACTCGGCTATGTGCACCAGCTGTCCAACATTGACGGTCCTGACCATTCGATCTTCATCTGCAACTGTCCGTGGGACACCTGCATGGCATTGAGAACATCCTGGTGGACCTCTTCCCCGGATCTTTCCAAATCCAACTACACCGCTTCCGTCGACCCGGCCAACTGTGTGGCCTGCGGCGGCTGTGTTGAGGTATGTCCGCAGAACGCTGTCAAACTCGGCGAAAAGCTCTGCACAAAGAAACCGATTGAAATCAAATCCGCGGAAGTCGCCAGCGACTTCGTCTTCATGCCGCCGAGAAAGTGGGCAGGTCCTTCCTTCCTGACGGAACGTGAGAATGTCGTGCCGGAAACCGGCACCGCGCCGTGCAAGACCAACTGTCCGGCCCACATCGCCGTTCAGGGATATCTGAAGATGGCCAATGAGGGCAGATACAGGGACGCCCTTGCCTTAATCAAGAAAGAAAACCCGTTCCCGGCAATGTGCGGAAGAGTCTGCGCGAGATTCTGCGAGCAGGTATGCACAAGAGGAGATATTGACTCACCTGTTGCGATTGATGAGGTCAAGAAGTTCATCGCCGATCTCGAGCTGAACGATGAAAACAGATATGTCCCGGAAAAGAGATTCAATGAAGGAAAGAAAGTTGCCGTCATCGGCTCCGGCCCGGCCGGTCTTTCCGCCGCCTATTATCTGGCTGTCTGGTGACATGAAGTCACGGTCTTTGAAAAAGAAAAGAGACCCGGCGGTATGATGACCTTCGGCATGCCTTCCTTCCGTCTGGACAGAAAGGTTGTCGAAGCGGAAATCGACGTTGTCAGAAAGCTTGGCGTCAATATTGTCTGCGACTGCGAAGTAGGCAGAGATGTCACCCTGGATGAACTGAGAAAACAGGGCTATGCCGGATTCTATGTGGCGATCGGCGCCCAGGGCGGCAGAAAGCTCGGCATCGAAAACGAAGACGCTGAAGGCGTGATCTCCGGCATCGATTTCTTAAGGAATGTTTCCTTTGAGAAGATGGAAAAACTCCATGGCAATGTTGTCGTTGTCGGCGGCGGCAACGTCGCTGTCGACGTCGCCAGAACAGCTGTCCGCTATGGCGCTGAAAAAGTGACAATGCTGTGCCTGGAAAAGAGAGATGAAATGCCTGCTGCTGAGGAAGAAGTTCTCGAAGCGCTGGAAGAAGGCATTGAACTGAAGTGCGGCTGGGGTCCCAAAGCAATCCTTGCCGAAGACGGAAAAGTCACCGGCATCACATTCAAGGCGTGTACGGCTGTCAAAGACGCGGAAGGCAGATTCGCGCCGCAGTATGATGAAGAAGATACCATCACGCTCGACGCTGACTTCGTTCTTTCCGCCATCGGCCAGTCCATCGAATGGGGGAATCTGCTGGATGGTGAAAAGGTGGAACTCAACCGCAACAAAACAGCCAAAGCTGACGCCTGGACCTATCAGACAGCCCAGGAAGACGTCTTCGTCGGCGGCGACGCCTATACCGGACCGAGCTTTGCGATCTATGCCATCGCGGCCGGCAAGGAAGGCGCTGAATCCCTGCACAGATATGTCTGGGAAGGCCATTCCCTGACCCTCGGCAGAGTAAAGAGAGACAACTTCCATTACATCGACAAGGACAACCTGGTCATCGCCTCCTATGACAGGTCAGAAAGACAGGTGCCTGGCAAAGATCCTGAAAAGATCAGGACATTCAGTGATGAAAGATGCACATTCACCGAGGAACAGGTAAAGAAAGAAACCGCGAGATGCCTGTCATGCGGCGCTGCCAAAGTTGATCCCAAGCTCTGCATCGGCTGCGGCCTGTGTACCCTGCAGTGCAAATTCGACGCCATCCATCTTGACAGAACAGCCGACGCCTGGGGTGTTCCGTATGAACAGCTGGTGCCGACGGTTCTCAAGGAAGAGGCGAAGAAGATTGTCCGCATCGTAAACAGGAAAATCAAGGCATAAACCATGCATGAGATCAGTGTCCTGCATAAAGCCGTGGAACTGGCTGAGAAGACGGCAAAAGATAACGGCATTGAACATCTGTCGTGGATCACACTGGAAGTGGGGGAGCTTTCCGGCTACCTGCCGGTATTCTTTGAAAAATACTTTCCGGTAGTCATTGAAAACCGGCCGTTATTTGACGGCTGTCAGCTGAAAATCCTCACTGTCAGGGGAGAAGCCCTGTGCCGTGAATGCAATGCGCTTTACAACGTCGCGAAAAACGAAGGCGTGTGCCCGAAATGCGGCTCCAGATACAAAAAGATCCTGGGCGGCCAGCAGTTTACCTTAAGGGAAATCGGATTTGAAGAATGAACAGAGGACAGGTTCAGAAAATGAGCCTGTCTTTTTTTCATACATGGAAATACGCATTTCCGGAAGAAATGTGCAGATTCTGTGTTATGTTCAGGGTTCATTCCTGTGGTATTAATAATACCTGTAATACTTGAATTACCATCTTTATACAGGATATACTATGTCTGGAAGAGGTGAAAATAATGGCAAAAGGAGCGCTGAATTTCAAAATGGATGAAACCGATATTAATGAAGTCAGAGAAGCGGCTGCTGTATATAACACCACAATGACAGAAATCATTACAGAGGCGGTCCATGAGTATCTTGAGAAATTGCATAAGGATCCTTTTTACCGGCTGAGTATGAATGTCAAAGAAGCTTCCGCCGAAGAGAG
>JAUNJW010000233.1 GCA_030533035.1 Erysipelotrichaceae bacterium | reverse complement strand
CGGATATCACTCTCAGCAGCTTGCTGGTCAGAATGAGATCCTTTGTCATCGGTTTCACCCTCGGACTGCTGGCCGTTATTGCTTTTTTCGGATGGCGTCTGAGTAAACGGATGAAGGAAAGACTTGTCAGACCGATCGATGAGATCACAGCCGCTGCCCAGCAGTATATGGATGACAGAATCCAGGGAATTGCGTCCAACCATTTCTCACACCTGGATATCAAGACCGGCGACGAGATTGAAAAACTCAGCATGACCATGGCTGATATGGAACAGGCGCTGGCAGACTATGAAGCCAACCTGACAATCATCACCGCCGAAACAGAAAAAATAGCCACCGAGCTTAGCCTGGCGGAGAAGATCCAGGCAGCTGCCCTGCCGAAGAAATTCCCGGCATTCCCGGACCGGCATGAGTTTGATATTTATGCCGCTATGGACCCTGCCAGGGAAGTCGGCGGCGACTTCTATGATTATTTCCTGATTGATGATGACCATCTGGCGCTGACAATTTCGGACGTCTCCGGAAAGGGAATCCCTGCCTCGCTGTTCATGATGAGCTCAAAGATCAAGATTGCCGATTACTACATGCTGGGCAAGTCCCCGGCCGAAGTGCTGGAGGCGGCCAACGACGCCATCTGCCAGACTGACCACGAAGAAATGTTTGTTACGGTATGGACTGGTATTCTGGAGATTTCCACCGGCAGGATCGTTGCCTGCAACGCCGGCCATGAGTATCCTTACCTGCGCCAGCCCGACGGAAACTTTGAAATCGTGAAGGACAAGCACGGTTTTGTCATCGGCGGCATGGAAGGCATGAAATACACCGAGTATGAATTCACCATGAAGCCGGGTACCACCCTGTTTGTCTACACCGACGGCGCCCCGGAGGCGACAGATCAGAACAATGAGCTCTTCGGCATGGACCGTCTGACGGCCGCTTTGAACAAAGACCCTGACGCGTCCTGCCAGCAGATTCTGGTCAATGTCCGCAAAGATATTGATGAATTTGTCGGTGAGGCGGAACAGTTTGACGATCTCACCATGCTGTGTGTGAAATATTTCGGCCCGGATCAGAAACAATCATAAGAACCCATTCAGCCGGCAGAAGAAGCCGGCTTTTCATTTGAATAAATACCGGATGAAAAAAACGGATTTTTGTTTCATTTGGGAATAATAGGACTATAATCAGTAATGGTATTTTGTATATATGCAAAATACGAAAGTGAATTATTGGAGGATAAATATATGAGATTTCCCAATGCTTTAAAGGGTATAAAAAAGATTTTCACAGCTGAAATACTTATGCTCATCTGCGGCCTTCTCGGCGGAATTGCCGGTGCCTTCGGACAGCAGGCATCCGGGCAGATTGCTGAACATGGCGCAGAAGGCATCACCGCAGCAACTGCTTTCGGTGTCATGATTCCGCTGCTTGCGTCCGGTCTGATTGCAATCATCGCATCACTGATTGAATTCTTCGGTCTCAAAGACGCTTCCGAGGATGATGAGTACTTCAAGAAGGGCTATATATATGCTCTGATCGGTCTGATTGTTTCCATCGTGATTGAAATCCTTTCCTTCATGAAAGTCGGCGGCACCATGGTTACTGACCTTGGCAAAGTTGTTTCCAACTTCGTTCAGATCGTTGTCACTCTGTATGTTATTTACGGTATCAGAAGCCTGTCTGAAAAGCTCGGTGAGTCCGCAATGGCTGAGCGCGGCAAAAAGGTATTTAATGTCTACGCTGCGGCAGTCATCCTGGCCAGCGTCGTTGAACTGGGCGTGGCTGTTCTGCAGGGCAGTGCAAAGACTGTTGTTGTCGGTATTCTCGGCGCCGTCATGCTTGTGCTGACAATAGTCGGTTACTTTATGTATCTGCGCTATCTCAGCGCCGCAAAGAAGATGCTTGCCTAAGATTTCATACGGAAAGCCAAAATGAAGAAGCTGTTTCACGCAGCTTCTTTTTTTGACTCTGAACAGACACAGATTATGATTTATGATCAAAAAACCGCTGTTTGCCGCAGCGGTCAGGGAAAGAATGTTCAGCCGCAGATTTCCATGATTTCTGCGGACCAGTTTTCATATGCCTTTTCAAAGCTGATGCCAAAGGCTTTTTCGAAGCTGCTTTTGCCGAAACAGAAGGATGTGACTGTTTCAAAACCATACTGATCCGATAAATAGGCAATCAGAGATGTGGCCATGCATACGCTCATTTCATTGCCCGGGTCAATTGTTTTGGCAGGCCCGTGATATAACCGGGTGTTTTTCAAAGGTATGCTTTCATAAGCGGTTCCCCAGTTCATCCCCTGTGTCAGGCAGACATAGGAAATGGCATCGTTCAGGATTCTGTAATCCGCCGCTGTCAGCTGACTTGTTCCGCCGGCTTTGACATAGGCGTCATAATACCGCATATCCTTCAGAGTTTCCGCTTTGGAAGTTGTCTGCGTCTCATTGTATGGATCAATGCAGGCACCGAGATACCAGGCGTAGCCAAGCTGTTTCCACTCGACCAGCGGGCTGCCGATCAGAGAGAGGATATACAGTTCTTCCCGGTGCCAGTAAAAGCTGCCGATATCCAGGTTTATTGTGTCTTCAAGTTCCGACCAGGAATAATCCGAATTGGCATTGACGGAAAGGGATACATATTTTTCTGCCCTTGAGGCAAGCGCTTCATCCGTACAGTTTTCCCGCATGTAGGACCGCAGGAATTTCAGGCTCCGGTTGGTGCGGCTCAGATATTCCGGAAGATACGTATCCAGAGACAGCCCGTCGGTTCTCAGAACAGGCAGCCAGACATTCAAATGAAAGCTGTCATACTGGGCGTCGAGAATTTCCGCTTCATTGGCAGTCTGCGGAAGTTTCATCTCGGTATCGTCATCGCGGCCGTAAATCACCATGGTTTTTGTAGCGGCGTCATAGCTGACTGTAGCTTTTGACGAGCGGTATCTGTAATAGCCGAACAGGGCACAGGCCAGTACTGCCACGGCAATAACGGCTGTGATCAGGACACGGGTTTTCGAGGCCCTGACTTTTTTCAGAAAATCGACTTCCGCAAGATCGCTCTGCGGCAATTCCTGCGGTTCGATCAGAAGACGGTACAGTTCCCTGCAGTCTTCACATTCATCCAGATGCGCCCTGACATCCTGCTCGCTTTCTTCACTAAGCAGGTGTTCCGCGTATTGCGGAAGCAGGTCTCTGACTATATGGCATGGAAGTTTATGATTCATCATTTTCAAGCTCCTTAATTAATAATTGTCTGGCGCGGTAATAGCTGACTCTTGCCCAGTTTTCAGTATGATTGAGAACGGCGCCGATCTGTTTGAAGGACAGTCCTCCAAGCAGACGCAGATGCAGAATCTCCTTTCCCGGTTCGGGAATTCTGTGAATTGCCGCGAGGATGGTCTCGAGCTCCATTTCCTTCAGAACGGTTTCCTCAGCGGAAGCGACGGACGGTTCGGGTATATCGTCTATCGCTACTGTTCTGCCTTCGCGGCTGCGCCAGTGGGCATGAAGAACATTTTTCGCAATCCCGCACAGCCAGGTGCTGACAAGGCAGCTGCCGTCAAAACGGTGAATGCTGCGGACAGCCTGGAAGAAGGTTTCCTGCGTCAGTTCCTCGGCCAGTTCAGGGGAACCGGTTTTAGCCATCAGAAAACGGAAAACTGTATCGGCATATTCTCTGTATATGGTGTCCAGATTTTCCAACGCATTTTCCTCCTGGTATATTCTTTTTGACTCATCAGACTGATGTTCAAGAAGGATATACCT
>JAUNJW010000038.1 GCA_030533035.1 Erysipelotrichaceae bacterium | reverse complement strand
CCGTGCTTGCCGACAAAGCCGACCGCGTGGGAATCATCGACCATGACCAAAGCTTCATATTGATCAGCCAGATCGCAGATGCCTTTGAGGTTGCAGATGATGCCGTCCATGGAGAAGACGCCGTCGGTGGCGATCAGCTTGATTCTTGCCCCGTTAGCATCGGCTTCCTTCAGCTTTTCCTCCAGGTCAGCCATATCATTATTCTTATAGCGGTATCTCTTTGCCTTGCACAGACGCACGCCGTCAATGATGGAAGCGTGGTTGAGCTCATCGGAAATCACCGCGTCCTCAGCGGAGAGCAGCGTTTCAAACAGACCGCCGTTGGCATCGAAACAGGAGGAATAGAGAATGGTATCATCCGTCTTCAGGAAAGAAGAGATTCTCGCTTCCAGCTTCTTGTGGATATCCTGGGTGCCGCAGATGAAACGGACGGAAGCAACGCCATAGCCTCTTTCGTCATAGGTTCTCTTGGCCGCTTCGATCAGCCGCGGGCTGTCGCCAAGTCCCAGATAGTTGTTGGCGCACATGTTGAGCACTTCCCGGCCGTCCGCCAGTTTCACATGGGCAGACTGGGTGGAGACAATCGGAAGCTCCCCTTTGAAGAGACCGGCTTCACGGATGCCGGCTACCTGATCGGCGTAGTATTTCAGTATTTCATTTCTTTCCATGGAATTACTCCTTCTCATCGTCATAGAGGTGCTGCCAGTCAAGGATGACCTTGCCGGACTGGCCGGAGATCATGGCCTCGAATCCCTTTTCATAATCCCTGACGTCAAAGTGGTGGGTGATGATCTGTGAAATATCAAGACCTGCCTGCAGCATCGTTGTCATCTTGATCCAGGTATCCCAGACCTTTCTGCCATAGATGCCCTTGAGCGCCAGGCCGTTGAAGATGACTGTTTCCAGATCCACTGTCGCGTCAGCGTCCTGCAGGCCGAGCAGGGCGATATTGCCGCCGTGCTTCATGTTGTGGATCATGTCGTTGAGAGCGGTCTGAGAACCGGACATCTCTAGACCGACGTCAAAGCCTTCGGTCATGCCGATCTTCGGCATCAGGTCAGGCAGCCTGCCTTCGTTCAGGTTGACGACATGGGTGGCGCCGAGTTTCTTTGCCATGTCCAGGCGGTACTGGTTGAAATCGGTCACGACGACATTTCTCGCGCCGGCGAATCTGACAATGGCGGCGGCCATGCAGCCGATCGGTCCGGCACCGGTGATCAGGACGTCTTCCCCGAGCACGTCATAGGTCAGCGCGGTGTGGGTGGCATTGCCGAACGGATCAAAGATCGCATACATTTCTTCCGGAATATCCGGCGAGCAGGGCCAGACATTGACCCAGGGGATAACAAGGTATTCCGCGAAAGCGCCGTTGCGGTTGACGCCGACGCCCTTGGCATTGCGGCAGTTTTCCTTATGGCCTTCCTTACAGTTGCGGCATTTTCCGCAGGTGATATGTCCTTCGCCGGAAACCAGATCGCCGACCTTGAAGCCGCGCACGCCGGCGCCGACTTCGACGATTTCACCGACATATTCATGGCCGATTGTCAGGCCGGTCGCAATGGTGTTCTGGGCCCATTTATTCCATTCATAAATGTGAACATCCGTTCCGCAGATCGCTGTCTTGCGGATTTTGATCTTCACATCATTGGTTCCGACTGCCGGAATCGGGACTCTTCTCATCCAGAGGCCTCTTTCCCTCTTTTCCTTGACAAGAGCCCACATCTTTCCATCCTGATGTGTCATCTTTTCACTTCCTCCAGTTTTGTTCAATTATTGTCACGAGATGATTCTCTGTAATTTCATTATACCTTTGACAGGCGGAAGCGTTCATGCCAATCACTGAACAGCCGTACAGTTTCCGGCCGGAAAAAACAGTCCTGACTGAATGCTTTTCATCAGGTCTGAAAAGGTTTGTCTTTTTGTTTCAGAAATCCCGTTTTCCCAAAGAAAAAGTCCTTCTTCCGAAGGACAGGTATGGCACCGTGATCAGATCCAGTCAAAGCATTCGTAAACAGCTTCCGGGTCTTCGTCTCTGAATATGGGGGCTCCGTTGGAACGAACAGCGATCTCTTCATTAAAATGATCATATGTGTCAGAAGCCATGACAACATAATTCATGCTGTCATCACCGGAGAACGCCCCCTTGGCGAGGACAGTGACAACATGCGTGAAAACCTGTTTCATTGTCTCAATGGAGCTTTTCAGGAAATCCGAATCATCGGGATCCTTCCAGCCGGGAATGTTCACCAGAAACATGCCGTTTTCATTCAGCCTGGAATGAATCAGCTCCATTGCCTCCAGCGTGCATAAGTCCGGAACCGGCTCAAGACCGTTGAAGGCGTCATTGATGATGATGTCGTATTTCTTGTCATTGTTTTCCAGATAGTCCCGGCCGTAATCCACGATGAACTGCAGTCTCTCTGTTTCATCCAGATTGTATTCCTCAATCAGCTCATCCAGATAGAACCAGTCACAGGCACATTCAAACAGCTCCTCGTCCGGATCAAGCGCGTCAATCCGGATTTTTGAGTTTTCGGAAATCAGATATTTGGGGTAGGAAAATGTCCCTGCCCCGATCAGCAGCACCTTCTCCGCCTCTTTGTTCAGGGCGCTCAGTTCCGCAAAGCGGATCATGTATTTGAAAATCAGTTCGTTCCGTCTGTCTTTGTCAATGTATGTAGCGCTCTGCATGCCGCCGTCCATGACCAGCATCCGCATCCGTCCGCTCTGATCTTCCACTTCAACGATTTCAATATCTTCTGTATTCATACTCACAAAACTTTCACCGCTCCTGTCTTGAATTGGTTCCTGCGGGCAGGCATAATAATTATAACCAGAATGATATTTTTTTCACAGGTATCACATGTTCCACCCAAATCATTCAGAAAGAGGAAAATGATGGATAAATGGACCCGTATGCAGGATCTCGTGGAGGATGTGTTCGGAAAACGGCCGGAATCGCCGGAAATGTTGCTTGAATACATGATACTTATGGCAGACATGCTTATCGATTCCAACGACATCGGCAGCTCCCACCAGCCAAGCCGTCCCGCACAGCTCACCTACCATTGATCCCACCGGCACTGCCGGTTTTTTCTTTTTCATCACAAAAACTGATGATGCTCTTCAGTAATCTGAATTGGTCATCAGTTTTTCTTTGGTTATATTGAGAGTGCGAAAGGAAATAAAAAAATATGGCAAAAATCCTTACGGTTTACTACTCAAGAAAAGGCGAGAATTACTTCGGCGGAGAAATCCGCTCCATTTCAAAAGGCAATACGGAAAGAGTCGCTGAATTCATTCAGGAAGCGGTCGGCGGTGATCTGTTTGAACTGGAAACAGTCCGGGAGTATTCAAAGGACTATCATGAATGCACGAATGAAGCGATGGCGGAAAAGAAAGCCGGCGCCAGACCGGCGTTAAAGAAGCTTCCCAAATCCATCGATGAATATGACACCATCTTCCTCGGCTATCCCAACTGGTGGTCCACAGCCCCGATGGCAGTCTTCACATTCCTCGACGCTTTCAATTTCAGCGGAAAGACAATCATCCCCTTCTGTACCAATGAAGGAAGCGGCCTCGGCTCAAGTGAAGCGGACATCCGCCGGGAATGCCCTGGCGCAGCGGTGGAATCCGGTCTTTCCATCCGCGGTTCAGAAGCAGCGGATTCAAAAAACAGAGTCACAAAATGGGCTTTGGGAAAAGTCAGATAAGAAAGGAATCAGGAAAATGATGAACGATTTCTCATTCCAGAACACCACTAAGGTTCACTTCGGCAAAGACGCAATGTCAAAGCTTTCTTCAGAACTGATCAGATACGGAAACCGTGTCCTGCTTGTCTACGGCGGCAGTTTCCTGAAACAGTGCGGTCTCTATGACAGAATTGTCAGCGAAATCAAAAAGGAAGATATTGAAATCTTTGACTATGACCTGGTCAAACCCAACCCCAGGCATACAGATATCAACATCGGCGGTCAGATGTGCCGTGAACACAATATCCAGGCAGTCCTGGCCATCGGCGGCGGTTCCGCCATCGACTCAGCCAAGGCGATCGCGGCCCTGGCTCTCGCTGACACAGACAACTGCTGGGATCTTGTTACGGCAGGAAAACCGATCACAAAAGCGCTGCCCATCTTTACAATTCCGACCATGGCTTCCACCGGTTCGGAAATGGACGCTTCCTGTGTCATTTCCAATCTTGAGACAGAAGAAAAGAAAGGCTATAACGGCCCGGCCATCCGCCCCACAGTCACATTTGACGATCCGACAAATACTTTCACCGTTCCGGCTTACCAGACAGCCTGCGGTGCTGTCGACATCATGTCCCATACCATTGACACCAAATACTTCTCAAAGGATGACAAGATGGACATGCTGTACAGAATGATGGATGAACATGTCAAAACAGTTGTTAAGTGGGCTCCGGTCGCCTATACAGATCCTGCAAACTACGAAGCCCGTGCCAATCTGATGTGGGCTGCCGCCTGGGCTCTCAACAGCTTCATGACCTGCGGTGTCCGCCAGGCGACCAGTGTCCACGCGATGGAACACGAACTCTCCGCTGTCTATGACATGGTGCACGGCCACGGGATCGCGATCCTGATGCCGAGATGGATGCGTTACATTCTCAATGAGGAAACAGCGCCCCAGATCGCCAGAATGGCATACAGCGTCTATGATGTGGACAAAAACACACCGGTCATGGAAGCCGCTGAGACAGCAATTGAGCTGACCGAAAAACTCTGCTTTGAAACGCTCGGCCTCAAGAGCAGGCTCTCTGAGATGAACATCGATGACTCCCGCTTTGCGGAAATGGCAAAAAACGCCTGCGGCAGAAACGGTGTCATCAGAGGCTTTGTTGACCTGTATCCCGAAGACGTCGAAAAGATTTACAGAATGTGCCTTTAAACTGAATATCCCGCCGGGTCATATTCCGGCGGGATATTTTTCATTTTATTTTGTCTTTTTTGTTTTCTTTTCCGGCTTTGAAGCGGGTTCTTCCTTTGCCGGCTGATCTGTTTCTTTCACAATGTAGAGACGCGCAGAAGCCGGGGCAAGATCGAAGAAGATGGCGCCATGGTCATCCGGATTCAGAACAGGATAGACCTTTGAGGTGCCGCTGAAGGTTTCATCATCGGTATCCAGCAGCAGCTCAAGCCGTTTGCCCTGCATGCCGCCGAGTGTGTACTTTCTTCTCTGGCCGGAGAGATTGAGGATGGTAAACAGAGTTTCCTTCTCACTCTTTCTGTAATAGACATACAGGCAGTCGCCGACAAGGTCTGCTTCCTTCCACTCAAAGCCCGACTGATCATAGTCATGTTTCCAGAGGGCAGGATGTTCCAGATAGATATGGTTCAGCCGTTTGATGAATTCACGGAAGCTGTCATGGAGCGGATACTTTAACATGAACCAGTCCTGCTCCTTCTTCTCATCCCATTCTCTTAACTGGCCGAATTCAGAACCCATGAAAACCAGCTTCTTGCCGGGATGTGTATACATGTACAGGTAGAGTGCTCTTCCCAGCGGGAACTTGCCCTCATACTCGCTGCCCATCTTCTGCAGGATTGTCGCTTTGCCGTGAACAACCTCGTCATGCGAGAGCGGCATGAGATATCTTTCATTGTAGAAATAGGCCATCGAGAAGGTCAGCTTGTGATACATGTCAGGACGGTATTTCGCCTCGCTGGAGAAGAATTTCAGGGTATCGTTCATCCAGCCCATGTCCCACTTGTAGTCAAAGCCGAGGCCGCCGGCGGAGACGCGTTTGCAGACGTCCGGGTAAGCGGTGGAATCTTCAGCCGCCAGAATGATATCCGGCATCCTGCTTTTGAGACCGTGATTCATGTTTCTGATAAAGCGGAGCGCGTCTTTGTTTTCTCCCCTGGCCTGGTTGCCCTGCCAGTAAATCAGGTTGCCGACAGCGTCCATCCGCAGGCCGTCAAAGTGATATTCCTGAAGCCAGAAATAAGACGCCGACTGCAGGAAGGAACAGACGTCCCCTCTTGAATGCATGAAATTGCAGGAACCCCATTCACTGTATCCGACCGCGTTGTTGGGATATTCATAAAGAGCGGTGCCGTCAAAATTCCATAAGGCATAATCGTTGACCGCGAAGTGAACCGTGACAATGTCCAGAATGACGCCGATGTCATTCTGATGGCACTGATCGATAAACTTCCTTAACTGGTCCGGCGTGCCGTAGCGGGAAGTCGCGGACTAGAATCCGGTTGCCTGATAGCCCCATGACTCATCGGAAGGATATTCATTGAGCGGCATGATCTCGATGTAGTTGTAGCCCATCTCTTTGACATACGGGATTAACAGATCGCCGAGCTCATCATATCTGTACCACTCGTCCCCGTTCTTGCGCCAGGAGCCGAAATGCAGCTCATAGATGTTCAGCGGACCGTTTCTGTGATCATTTCTTTTACTCAGCCACTTTTTATCCCTGAACCTGTATTTTCCCATGTCATAGACAGCGGAAGCCGTGCCGGGTCTTAATTCGGAAGAAAAGGCATACGGGTCGCAATGGTCGATAAAGGTGCCGTCCTTGCGGTAGACACGGATCTTGTAAAGATCGCCATTCTTCGCTTCTTTGTTGACACATTCATAGAACTGGCCGTCATAGATCCGGTTCATCGGCTGTTCCTGCCAGTTGTTGAACTGGCCGATCAGGGAAATGCGGTCAGCGGCCGGCGCGTACACTCTGAACACAACCCCGTCATCGGTAAAATGGTGGCCCAGATATTTCCAGGCTTCGAATTCAGTTCCGGTGTAGAAACCGTAAAAATCCATAATTATCTCCTTTTCCGCCTGGTGTCTGAAATCCGACACCAGTTGTTTTTCAACTCCGTTTTCAATATACTTGTTTTCAAAGATGATTCCAGTCATCAGTTTCTGCAGACTGTCTGAAATCCGACGGATTTCAGGATCAGTCGGATTGGAGAGCCAATGAAAAAACAGCCGAAAAGTGTCAAGCATATTATCAATGCCTTCATTGAGCTGCGCTCCTCGCGGCCGCTCGAAAAAATCATGATCACCGAACTGTGCGAAAAGGCCGATATCAACAAATCCACCTTCTACGCGTATTTCAAGGATATTTATGATCTGTCCGACCAGCTGGAGGAACAGGTGATCAAAAGAATCCTGGAATCCCTGCCTTCGCCTGAGATCATCACCAGTGATCCGGCAATGATGACAAGGCTGCTGGTCAGCGCGTACCAGGCCAATAATTCCCTGATCGGAATCCTGTTTTCCGGAAACCGGATTTCCCTCCTGCCGGAGAAAATCGAAAAGTCGATCAAAGAACTGTATTACTCTGTCTATCCCGGGAAAAAAGGTGACATCGAAACCGATCTCACCCTCTCCTATAAAATCTACGGTGCTTATTATGCATACTTCAAAAATGATTATAACGAAAGCGAAAAGATCGATGTAATCTGCCGCCTGACAGCCGGAAATGAAAGGAAGGAATCTGCCTGAGAATCCTTCCTTCTTTTTTGGTTTCAGTTGTTCGAGCTTGTCGGCATGTAGGGAATCAGAATCTGGGCCATGCCGGAAACAGGCATTGTCTGAAGCAGAATCTTGCCCGGGCCGGTCAGGACAGTATTGAAGAGTCCTTCGCCGCCGAACAGCTTGTTCTTAATTCCCTTGACGGACTGGATGTCCATCTGGACTGTTTCTTCATAGCCTGCCACATTGCCGGTATCCACGACAATCTGCTGGCCGGCTGCCAGCTGGTATTCAATCAGTTCGCCGTCGATTTCCACGAAGACGATGCCTCTGCCGCTGAGTCTCTGCATGATGAATCCTTCGCCGCCGAATAAGCCGCTGGAGAATTTCTTCTGGAAAACAACCTCATAATTGACTGTGTCTTCAGAAGCCAGGAACGCGCTCTTCTGCATGATCCATGCTTTATTGGTCACATCGATCGGCAGGATTCTGCCCGGGAAAGAAGAGCCGAACGCGATCAGCTGGTTGTCAGCGTTGGCTGTATAAAGGTTGCGGAAAATGTTTTCCCCTGAGAACAGTCTGGCAAAGCCGCCCTGGCCGCTGGTTGTCATTTCAATCTGCGGTGTCATCCAGACCATGCCTCCGCCTTCGGTGATCATGGTCTCGCCTCTTTCAATCCTGCACTCTACAACGGGGAACGGTGTGCCTTTGATTTCATACTTCATGATGAATTTCCTCCTGACTAAACTGGTCTTTCAGAAGACACACGCCCGCTCACCGGAAACGGATCAGCTTTCCTGACAGCCGGATTTGTATTGATTCATGATGAAACGGACCTGTTCTTCTGCACCACAAATGATAACACGGCACATACCGCCATCCCAGTCAAAAGTGAAGCTGACGTCATGGGCCTTCTCCATCTGTCGGCAGAAGAAGTCAGAAATCTTCTTTCCTTCTGACAGTGCGCAGGGAACATCGAGGATCACGCATGAGCGGGCATCCTTTTTCTTTCTGTCAGCCAGGAAGTCAAAGACGGCTGAACTGCGCTTGATCCGCAGGCCCTCTTTCACATACGGTTCACTGAAGAACGCGTCCACAGCTTCTGCCGTAAACTGCCATGCGCCGTTCACCTTGTCCCCTTTCAGAAGGCCCTGGGTGAGATAGGTCCGCAGTGTTCTTGTTGTGAATCCGGTCATCATCGCAATGTCATTGAGTGTATATGTTCTTTCCATGGGAATCTCCTTTTTTCTTTTTCTGTCTTTATTATGAGAATTCCGGCATGCGTTAACAATTTGAAAATCACCGTCTTTTTCACACCCGGTGAAGAGAAAAACGGGAAGCCTTCCGGCCTCCCGTCAGATGAACCTTTCCGGTTGAATTACTTCTTTTTATTGCGGAGAATTCTGATTTCACGCTTCAGGGCGTAAGGAATGATCGCCTTGAGCTTGCCTTCTTCGCCGGTTAACATCCTGGTGTTCTGCGGCATGTCTCTTTCCAGACGGATCGCGTCGAACTCACACTTGGTTGTGCATAAGCCGCAGCCGATGCAGCGGTTGACGTCAACCGTTGTGGCACCGCACTTGAGGCATCTGTTTGCCTCGGCCCTGACCTGTTCCTCGGTGAACGGCAGACGCAGGTCGCTGAATGTCTTTGCCGCTTCGCCCGGCTTCATGCCCGGCGCCTGGCGGCTGGCATTGTCATAGCTCTCAACAAGGATATCATCACGGTCAAGTTCAATGAATTCTCTGAGGTCTCTGCCGATAGTCAGGCTCTGGCCCGGATGGACATATCTGTGGATGGAGACAGCGCCTTCACGGCCATCCGCAATCGCGTCAATCGCGAAGCGGGCGCCGAAGGCCGCGTCGCCGCCGACGAAGATATCGCTCTCTGCTGTCTGCAGTGTTACCTGGTCCGCTTCGGCTGTGCCGTTTCTTCTCAGGGCAACCTTTGTGTCCTTTAACAGATCGCCCCATACGGCAGCCTGGCCGATGGAGAGAAGGACATTGTCACATTCGACAGTCTTGAGTTCGGTTTCGTCATAGACCGGGGCGAATCTGTGCTGTCTGTCAAAGACCTGGACACACTGCTTCATTACGATGCCGGTGATCTTTCCGTCTTTGACAAGGACTTCCTTCGGACCCCAGCCGTTCTTGACGATGACGCCCTCTTCCTTTGCCTCGGCAATTTCATCCGCAGCCGCCGGCATTTCATCCGGTCCTTCCAGACAGTACATTTCAACTGCGTCACTGCCTGCTCTCAAAGCGGTTCTCGCGACGTCGATGGCAACGTTGCCGCCGCCGATGACGACTGTCTTTCCGCGCAGTGTCTTTTCATGGTTGAAGGCTGTTTCTCTTAAGAAGTCAACGCCGCTCTTCGCGTATTCTTCATTGGGGATGCCTGCCTTGCGGCCGGTCTGCAGACCGATCGCGATGTAGAAGGCTTTATAACCCTGGTCACGGAGCTCCTGGATGGTGATGTCCTTACCGACTTCAACGCCCATTCTGAATTCAGCGCCCATCGCTTTGATGACGTCGATTTCCGCGTCGATCACGGAGTGATCCAGGCGGAAGGAAGGAATGCCGTACTTTAACATGCCGCCGGGTTCCTGGTTTTTGTCAAAGACTGTCACAGGGTAGCCGTTCTTTCTGAGATAGTAGGCAGCGGACAATCCGGCAGGACCGGCGCCGATGACAGCGATCTTGTACTCATCGCCCCATTCATCGCCGAAGTCATTGCCGCAGTCCGGGATATATCTGTTTTCCTGGTTCAGTTCCCGGGCGGCGATGAACTTCTTGATTTCATCGATCGCGACAGGCTTGTCAATTGTGCCTCTTGTGCATCTGTCCTCGCAGCGGCGGTTGCAGATGGCGCCGCAGACTGCGGGCAGCGGGTTGTCCTGCTTGATGAGTTTCAGGGCATCCATATATCTGCCTTCGGCTGCCATTCTGATATAGCCCTGTACAGCCAGGTGGGCCGGACAGGCGCTCTTGCAGGGAGAGGTACCCTCTTTGTATGTGTTGATCTTCGCGTCTTCGCGGTAATTCTTATTCCACTTTTCAGGGCCCCACTTGACGCTGTCAGGCAGTTCGGCCTTCGGATAAACCACCTTGGAGCCGTCCGCCCTGCACAGCTTTTGGCCAAGCTTGGCAGCGCCGACCGGGCAGACCTCCACGCACTTGCCGCAGGCGACGCACTTTTCTGTGTCGACATGGGCACGGTAAGAGGAAGCGGACATATTCGGTGTATTGAACAGCTGGCTGGTGCGCAGCGCGTTGCAGACGCCGGCCGGGCAGTTGCAGATACCGACAATCTTGCCTTCGCCATCGAGGTTGGTGATCTGATGGACAAAGCCTCTTTCCTCGGCTCTCTTCAGGACTGCCATGACCTCGTCATAGGTTGCGTAATACGCGTCCTTATGGGATTCCACCAGGAATTCAGCCATGTCGCCGACCGCGATGCACCAGTAGTCTTCAATATCGCCGGTGCCTTCGCCGCGCATTGACTGCTGTCTGCGGCACGAACAGATATCCAGGCAGTATTTGTCATATTTCTTCAGCCAGTAGGAAAGCTTTTCCAGGGAAACAGCTTCGCTGTTGGCCTCGATTGCCTTTTCAACCGGGATGACATGCATGCCAAGGCCGCCGCCTCCGGGCGGAACCATGTGGGCAACCTTTCCTACCGGAACACTGGAAGCGTAGTTGAAGAATGTCGCGACTTCGGGATGTTCCTTTGTCAGGGCGCCGTTCATCATCATGTATTCGCCGGATCCGACAACCCACTTCGGCACAAAGTACTGTCTGTGGCGGTCTTCATTTTCACGGTCGAATTCGATGATGCCGATCTGGCAGATGTGATCCAGCATCTTCTGTGTTTCGTCGACGGAGAGCTTGTTTCTTTCCGCGACTTCTTCAACAGAGAGCTTGACCACTCTCTTCTTTTTGAAGGAAGCGACCATCTTCACTTCTTCCTTG
>JAUNJW010000232.1:258-3790 GCA_030533035.1 Erysipelotrichaceae bacterium | reverse complement strand
CAAATCTGCTATGATCTGAATGGAAGGTAAGACAATGAATCTCAAATCATTTGACAATAAACGGATCCAGGTGGCAGACCCCAATGGCGATGTTTTTGAAGGGGTTGCCGAATATTGCGGAGCGGAGTATGTTGATTACCTCATCGGAAGAGAAGTCGAGGCAGTCCAGCTTGCCAATCATATTTTCTGCAAGGACGATATCAAATTCATCCGCGAGATCAAACTGTTCAGCGCGCCTTACGGGCTTCTTGAAAAGAATAACGCCGAAGAGATCGGTCTGATTGAGGACATCCTGCTGGATCACGAGGATATTTACGGGATCCGGATGCTGGCATATCTTTCGGATCATCCGGATCTTTACGGAAAGGAACTGATCCCGGTGCTGGAAAAGACCATTAAATACTCTGACTGCGCCAGGCTCACTGTACTGGCCCGCAGACTGCTGAAACAATTACAGGAAGAGTAACCGGAGGACAGGATCATGCACAGAGTGACAGCGCTGGCGTTTCTGCTGGCAGTAACAGCTATTCTTGCCGGCTGCGGTGAGAAAAAATACAAAGTGGACTACGACGGCTGCAAGGGCAGTTTTTCAAACGCGAAGGACTATTACAAGGCCGGTGAGCAAGTGACTGTATGGATGGAATTCATCGCCACCGACACGGATTATCACTTTTACCTGGATGGCGAGCCTTTCAGGGCTGAATGGGATGAGCGCGGCTATGTGATTTCCTTTGTCATGCCGGAACATGACGTGAAGCTGACTTACAAAACGGAAAACACAATGGAATACAGGCCGCCGTTCGATCTTCTGAAAGAGGAGGATCAGCAGGCAGTTTTCAGCGATACGGTAAACAAAGACGGTCAGCAGACCGGCACGGTCTACCGGGTTTACAGGAACTACGGTGATTATTTGCTGGAAGTGGAAAACATCGGTGTTTCAAGAGAACTGCATTCCGTCAGCGCGGATCTTCTGAGTGAAATGAAGAAGATCATCGATGAAAATGACATGGCTTCCTGGAATGAAACATATGAGGAACAGGCGTATCAGACGCCGGAAGGCTATGCTTACATGAACGCCGTCTATGCGGATGAGGACGGGCAGATTTGCGCCGATGTGTCGCGTATGCCGGAAAACGGACCGGAGGTCTTCGCACAGTTAAGAGAACTGTTCCGCTATACAGCAGAGCATTCCTGGCTGATGAATTATGAGGAGTACTGAAGACCTGCATTTCTTCGCCCGCAATGCAATGCAGTGTAAGAACACAGAACAAGAATCATGAAGGGAACAGGAATCCTGTTCTCTTTTTCCTTTGGGGGTCTGCTATACTGGTTTTAATAATGATTCCGAAGAAGTGAACTGATAATGAGCGGAAGTCAGGAGAGCAATATGATCAATCTGAATTACAGATTTTCTTATGATGCGTCCGAAGTCAACAAATGCCTCCTCTGCCACGAGCCGGCCTGTACAGCAGCCTGTCCCAGGCAGGTCCCGGCCGGGGATATCCTGCGCTCCTTATATCTGGAAAACTGGCTCGGCGCCGCCGGCAAAGGATGCGAGAAGTGCAGGGACTGCGACGCCCCGTGCGAGAAGGCCTGCGTTCTTTCCGCCCGCAAGGTTCCGGTCAGAATCAGGGAAATCTTTACCCAGTTCAGCGAAGACACGGAAAGGATCCTGCCGAAGCATGTCATAGAAGAGGTGGATCTGTCCTGTGATATCTGCGGGGTGAAGCTGGAGAATCCTTTCCTGCTTTCCTCCTCCGTTGTCGCCAGCACCCTGGACATGTGCCGGCGCGCCTTTGCGGCCGGCTGGGCCGGGGCAGCCTTCAAGACCATCTGCAGCTTCCCCCAGCACGAGGCCTCGCCGAGATTCTCGGCGATCAGAAGCCATTCCCATTCCTTCAGCGGTTTTAAGAATATCGAGCAGCTTTCCGACCACAGCGTCGAGGAGAACATGGAGATCTTCCGCGTTCTGCGCCGGGACTTCCCGGCAAAGGTGATCATCGCCTCGATCATGGGCCGCAATGAAGAGGAATGGACCTCGCTGGCAAGGCGCTGTGAGGAAGCAGGCGCCTCTGTCATTGAATGCAATTTCTCCTGTCCCAACATGGAGGACAGCGATCTTGGCGTCACGATCGGCCAGTCGGAAGAGCTGGTCGAAAGATTCACCCGGGCAGTCAAAAAGGGAACCGGCCTGCCGGTGCTTGTCAAGCTGACTCCCAATGTTGCCGACATGGTGCCGCTGGCTTTGGCCGCAAAACGGGGCGGGGCAGACGGCATCGCCGCGATCAACACGATCAATTCCGTCACCGGCGTCAACATCGATACGCTTGTGGCGGAACCGTCCGTAAGAGGCAAGTCCATTGTCGGCGGCTATTCCGGTCCGGCTGTCAAGCCGATCGCCCTGCGCTTCATCGCGGAGATGGCCAACTGCCACGAACTTGATGCTCTTCATATCAGCGGCATGGGCGGCATTGAAACCTGGCGCGACGCCCTCGAGTTCATCCTGCTCGGAGCCGGCAGCGTCCAGGTGACAACCGCGGTCATGCAGTACGGCTACAGGATCATTGATGACCTGATCTGCGGCTTAAGCGAATAAATGAAATGCAAGGGGATTGCCTCGGTTTACACCATGATCGAAAAGGCGGCGCCGACGATTGTCAGTCATACCGGCATTGAAAGAGACACTGTCATCTATCCGGTCTTTCTCAGGGAGAACTGCTACGGCTGCGGCAGATGCTATATTTCCTGCCTGGATGGCGGCCACCAGGCCATTGCCTTTGATCCGGTCACCAGAAGGCCTTTCCTGAACGGCTCGATGTGCGTCGGATGCCATCTCTGCCGGCTGGTCTGTCCGGCCCATGCGATCGGCAAGGCTCCAAGAGCCGTAAGGAAACCGGTCAGTCAGGAAAATGTGTGGAGTGAGAATGATGATCCGGTTGATGAAAACTGAGGATTATGACGGGGTCCTTGCCCTCTGGCACGCCTGCACCGGCATGGGACTCAACAATCTGGATGACTCCCGCGAAGGCATTGAAAGATTTCTGAAGAGAAATCCTGAGACATGTTTTGTTTCGGAAGACGCCGGAAGGATCAACGGCGTGATCCTGGCCGGCTCAGACGGCAGAAGGGGATATATCTACCACACAGCCGTGCATCCTGACTGCCGGCACCGGGGCATTGCCTCAGCCCTGGCGGACACTGTCATTGAAGCGCTCAGAAACCTCGGCATCCACAAGACGGCGCTGGTTGTGTTTGAAAGAAACGAAGCCGGCAACGCCTTCTGGGAAAAGAAGGGGTTTCACAGACGCACAGATCTTGTTTACCGGGACTTCATCATTGACGAAATGGTGAGATATGACACATGAGCAGTGAAACAGCCATGAGTGAAATTCAGAAAGACATTCCGGCTTTCTTTGAGGATCATATGGCCGCGCTGGGGCTGTATGAAGCCTTTGAAAAGAAACTGTATGCACAGTTTCCCGAAGCCGGCCGGAGAATCCAGAAGACACAGATCACCTTTTTTAACCGACAT
>JAUNJW010000232.1:0-248 GCA_030533035.1 Erysipelotrichaceae bacterium | reverse complement strand
ATGATTTCGCGTGCGTTTCCTTCGCGCAGGTCAGAAGGAAGAAAGACATGCCGGCCCCGTATATCACGCTGACACTGGGCCTGCCGTATTCCCTGAACAGTTCCAGGGTATCCGTGAAATGTGAGCCGTATCCGGGCCGCTGGACCACCCATATCGTGATCGGTTCAGAAGATGAACTGGATGAGCAGCTTTTTTCCTGGGTGAAGGAAGCCTGGGATTTTTCAATGGCAAAAAGAACACGGAAGAAA
>JAUNJW010000037.1 GCA_030533035.1 Erysipelotrichaceae bacterium | reverse complement strand
AAACATCTGCCGCAAAGAAGAGCACGGCAGAACCGAAAAAGAAAACCACAGCAACCGCTGAAAGAAAAAGAAAGACAAAATCCGAATAGTCTTTCTTGATGAACAGTAAGAAAGGACCGCTGCTATGTTCAAAAACAAGAACGAATTTAAAAAAGAATTCAGCCGCAGGATTGTCGAATCATACGGTACAGCTCCTGAACTCGCTCATCCCACTGAACAGTATCTTGTTCTGGGTGAAATCGTCCGTGACTACGCAAATGTCAACTGGAAAGATACAAAGGTCGCCGAGAGAAGAACACAAGCCAAACAGGTTTACTATTTCTCAATGGAATTCCTGCTCGGCCGCATGATGACCAGCAATCTCCAGAATCTTGGCATTTATGATATCGTCGTTGAAGGCCTGAGCGAACTCGGCCTGAATTACTCCGACATCGCCGCCCTGGAAGCTGACCCGGGTCTTGGCAACGGCGGCCTGGGCCGTCTGGCTGCCTGCTTCATGGATTCATCCGCTTCCCTGAACTATCCGGTCAACGGCAACTGCATCCGCTACCGTGCCGGTCTGTTCCGCCAGATTATCAACAAGCATGGCGAACAGGTTGAGGTTCCTGACATGTGGCTGCGCATCGGCAACCCGTGGGAAGTCCGCAAGCCGAAGTATTCCGTTGACGTCAAGCTGTACGGAAGCCTGGAAGTCTCCTATGACGAAAAGGGCGATATGCACTTCAAGCATGTCCATGCCACACATATCCTGGCGGTTCCTTATGACATGGCCATGATCGGCGCCAACACAAAGATGACAAACACACTCCGTTTATGGAGTGCCGAACCGGCGGATGTCGCTCCCCGCGGCATCGACTACCGCAAATATCTGTCCGATGTTGATGACATCTGTCTGAATGTCTATCCTGATGACTCCACGGAAGAAGGCAAGTATCTGCGTCTGAAGCAGCAGTACTTCTTTGTCTGCGCCGGCATCAACAGCATCATCACAGACCATCTCAAGAAACATGAAAGCCTGGATGACCTCGGCAAGTATGTCGCCGTCCAGCTCAATGACACCCATCCTGTCCTGGCAATTCCCGAACTGATGAGAGTCCTGATGGATATCCACGGATACCAGTGGGACAAGGCCTGGGAAATCACCAAGGAAGTCATGGCTTACACAAACCATACAGTCATGAGCGAAGCGCTTGAAAAGTGGCCGCTCAAGTATATCCAGATCCTGCTGCCGCGTATCAGCATGATTATTGAGGAAATCGACCGCAGAGCCTGCGCCTATATCCGTGAGACTGTTTCCGAAGATCCGGCGATCGTCGACAGAACCCGCATCATCCGTGATGACCAGGTTCATATGGCTAACCTGGCAATTGTCGGCTCCCACAGTGTCAACGGCGTCGCAAGAATCCACAGCGACATCCTGAAGGCTGACCTGTTCCGTGATTTCTACAGAGTGTATCCGGACAGATTCTCCAACAAGACAAACGGTATCACACCGAGAAGATGGATGCTCTATTCCAACCCTGAGCTCAGACGCCTCATCACCGAAAAGATCGGCCGCGGCTATGAAAGCGACTACCGTCAGTTTGAACAGCTGATGAAATACGCTGACAATCCTCAGGTCCAGCAGGAATTCCTGGCTGTCAAGGAAAAGCGCAAGGAGCTCCTGGCAAACTACATCCGTGAAAGAACAGGCATCTCTGTCAATCCGGAATCGATCTTTGACACCCAGGCAAAGAGACTGCATGCATATAAGAGACAGCTGCTCAATGTCATGAATATCATCTACCGCTACCAGCGCATCAAGAGCGATCCGAACTATAAGATGTATCCGCATACTTATCTGTTCGCCGCCAAGGCTGCCAGCTCCTATGTCTTCGCCAAGAAGGTCATCAAGCTGATCAACTGCGTAGCGAAGAAGATCAACGATGATCCGGATGTCAGGGGAATGATCAAGGTTGTCTTCCTGCCCAACTACAATGTCTCCATGAGTGAGATTCTTGTTCCGGGCACAGACGTTTCCGAACAGATCTCCACAGCCGGCAAGGAAGCTTCCGGCACCGGCAACATGAAGTTCATGATGAACGGCGCGGTGACCATCGGCACACTGGATGGCGCCAATGTTGAAATCGACAACCTGGTCGGCCGTGACAACGACGTCATCTTCGGTCTGACTGTCGATGAAATCAACCACATGAGATACGGCTACAACGCCCGCGGCTACTTCGACGGCGATGAGAGAATCAGAAGAGTTCTCAACTCACTGATCGACGGCACATGGTCCGAAAACCGTGATGATTTCAGAGTCATTTATGATGAAATCCTCATGAAGAACGACGAATTCTTCCTGCTGGCTGACTTTGATTCCTATCTCAAGGCCCAGGATGAAATCGAAAGACGCTATCTCAACCGCAACAGCTGGGCAAGAATGTGCCTGGTCAACATTGCCAAGTCAGGCTACTTCTCCAGTGACAGAACGATTGAAGAATACGCTTCTGAAATCTGGGGAATCAACAAACTCAGCGTTTAATCAGGCAGGCGCCGGAAACGGCGCCTTTTCGTCAATATAATAGGAGGTAAAGTTTATGCCGAGTATGAATGCGTATCTGGATGATTTCGGAAAAGTGACCGTACATGTCAACCGGACTTTTTTCGGCGGCAGATCAGAAGCCTTCTACATTACCGGTGACAAAGGCTACAGCACCCAGCTGCTGATTGTCGGCGTTGAGGATCATGACAGCTATATCCGCTACAATCTGACATGTCCTGCCGGCCTGGTCTTCGGCACCTCCTATATGGTCAGGGAATCACACGGCCTCTGTGTGCCCCTGGAATACAGGATGATTGTCAACACCAAGCAGTTCAATGACCGTTTCTTCTATAACGGCGACGATCTTGGCGCGACATACCACTGGACCCATACCGATTTCGCCCTGTGGGCGCCGACCGCTGTTTCCGTCACCCTGAGGATCCGCAATAAGGGCACCACGGAAACATTCCCGATGGCAAGAAGTGAAAAGGGCGTCTGGCGCAAGCGTGTCATCGCCAATCTGAAATACGCGACCTATACCTATTTCGTGGAACGCAACGGCGAAATACACGAGTGCATCGACCCGTACGGAATCAGCTCCATCGGCAACGGCCGCGAGAGCGCTGTCATTGATCTTGATGACGTCATGAAGATCCAGGACTACCCGCTTGAGGATATCACCGGCACCGACGCCGTGATCTATGAAGCCAGTGTCCGTGACATGACTTCCTCCTCCATCACCGGCACAAAAACGCACGGCACTTTCGCTGCCCTGTGTGAGGAAAACACTTCCTATAACGGTATCCCGACAGGCCTGGCCTACCTGGCTTCGCTGGGAGTCACCCATGTGCAGCTGATGCCGGTCTTCGATTTCATCACGGTTGATGAGTTCCATACCGAGCAGGGCTATAACTGGGGCTATGACCCGATGCAGTTCATCACGCCGGAAGGCAGCTATTCCTCCGATCCCGATGATCCCTATGCCAGGGTCAGGGAGCTCAGGACAATGGTCACAAAGATGCACAAGGCAGGTCTCAGGGTCAACCTTGACGTGGTGTTCAACCATGTCTACAACGTGGAGACTTCTTCTTTCCACGGTGTACTGCCGTATTACTACTTCCGCTACAATTCCAGCGGATTCATGTCCAACGGCACTTACTGCGGCAATGACTTCGCTTCTGAGAAACCGATGGTAAGAAAGTTTATCGTCGATGCGGTCAGAAAGATCATGTCCATTTATTCCGTTGACGGCATGCGTTTCGACCTGATGGGAATCCTTGACACGGAAACCATGAACAAGGTCCGCGACACCGCCCAGTCGGTCAAGCCTTCCGCCATGATCTACGGCGAGGGCTGGGACATGCCGACAATTCTTGACGGGGCGAAAAAGGCCACTATCAGCAACCAGGAAAAGATGCCCGGCATCGGTCATTTCAATGATTTCTTCCGCGACATGATCAAGGGAAAGACAGCGGATGACCAGAAATATGTCCGCGGCTACGCGACCGGCGACCTCGGTCTGTCCTTCGGCACTCTGAGCGCCCTGAGCGGAAACACACTGGGAGAACCGTACTACAAGCGGTTTGACTCACCCGACAAGTCCATCAACGGCATTGAAACCCATGACAATTCCACCGCCTGGGACAAGATGCACGCATGCTGCTCAAATGAGGACAGGGAAACCAGGAAGAAGCGCCTGAAGATGATGATCGCCATGACAATGGTGGCGCAGGGTGTTCCGTTCATCCATGCCGGCTTTGAATTCGGCGGCACCAAGGCGGACAATTCCAACTCCTACAATGCCGGCGACAATATCAACCAGATGGACTGGCGGCGGGCTGAATACAACAGCAACCTGATCGAATATACCAAAAAGGCGATTGCGTTAAGAAGGAATTACCGCGGTTTCCGTCTGCATTTCTCAAGGCAGATTGAAAAATATGTGCGTCTTTCCGTGGCGGAAGGCGGCATCATCTTCTACGAAATCACATGCTCGGATCCCAACAATGATTCCCAGGTGATCCGGGTCATCATCAACCCGACATTCGATGACCGCTATTACAACTTTGAACCGGGATGGCGGATTGTCTTCAACGAGGAAGGCGACGCCCAGCCGGATTCTGTTTCCGAGGTCAGGGTTCCTGCCCTCAGCGTCATCGTCTGTGTCCGCTGATCTTAAATTTTCCGGGGTCTCCGCATATGGAGACCCTGTTTTTTCGTGATGGGGAATAATGGTATACTGTTTTCAGTGCCGGAGGTATAGGTATGAAAATAATAAAAAAACTGATGAGCGCGGCTGTCTGCACTGTGCTGCTGACAGGCACAGTGGTGCCGGTATATGCGGAGCAAAGCGAGGATGATGCGTTTGAAATCTTCATGAATGAAGAATTTGCCGAAGCGATGGGTTCGGATTATATGAGCATGCATTTTACCATCAGGGACTATGCGGCGTACGGCATTGAAAAGCCCGAGGCGGTGATCGGCACCGCTTCCTGGGATGACTATGCCGACGGTGTGGCTGAGGCGGAAGAGGCCCTGGCCGATCTGGCCGGTTTTGACTACTCAAAGCTGAACGAAGCCCATCAGCATGACTACGATATCTATAAATTCTATCTGGAGAGAATGAAGGAGCTGAATTCCTTTCCGGATTATGACTGGTGGTACATGCCGAGCGAAGGCCTGATTGACAATCTGCCGACCAATTTCACTGAATATGTATTCTATGAACAGCAGGATATCGATGATTATCTGGATATTCTTGCCAGTGTTTCAGACTACATTGACGATACTCTTGATATCACGGAAATCCAGGTCAGCCACGGTATTTTCATGACTGACGCCGCCCTGGATGAAACCCTGTCGGCAATCGATAAATTCGTTGAGCGCACGGATGACAATCCCCTGATTGTGATCTTTGAAGAAAACGTGGACGCCTTTGAAGGACTCAGCGATGAGCAGAGGCAGGCCTACAAGGACAGAAACCGTGAGATTCTTTTCAATTCCTATGTTCCTGCCTACAAAAGAGCTGCCCAGAGGCTGGAAAGCTGGCGCGGCACCAGGGCTGATGACGTCACCATCGCGGATCTGCCCGGCGGCAGGGAATACTATGACGCCAGAATAAGGTACAAGGCCAGCACCGACGCTTCGGCACAGGAAGTCCTGGACAGATGCTCACAGTATCTCGAAAAGGGAATCAGCGAATATGTCAAGCTGCTCCGCAGCATCAAGAGCGAAAAAGTCCTGGATGAGGTTTTTGACATAGAAAATCCGGAAGATATCATTGCCTTCCATGAAGAAAAGATGGATGTATATCCGGCCGGACCGAAGGTGTCCTACCGGGCGGCCTATCTGGATCCGGCAGTCGCCTCCGACGGCGTGATTGCCTATTATCTTGAGCCTCCCATTGATGATATCAAGGACAATGTGATCAAGATCAACGGCGACAATGTTTCCGACGTCAACGGTCTCTACAGCACACTGGCGCATGAAGGCTTCCCGGGCCATCTCTATCAGATCACATGGTTCCTGGACACAAAACCGAATCCGCTGCGCTCCGCCTTGAGCAATATCGGCTATACCGAGGGCTGGGCGATGTACGCGGAAGATGAAGCCTGGACATACAGCGGCCTCAACCGCTACGCATCTGAATTCAACCGGCTCGGGGATTCTGTCGGCTATGTCATGAACGCTGCCGCCGACATCGGCGTCAACGCCCTTGGCTGGACAGTGGATGATCTGGGCGCATACCTGGACAACCTTGGTCTCAACAGTGAAATCGCTCCGGATCTCTTTGACTTTGTCATGGACACCCCGGGTGTCATCATTCCCTACGGCGCCGGTCTGGCCCAGTTCATGAATATTCATGACGATGCCGCTGCGAAACTTGGAGATAAGTTCGACCTGACGGCGTTCAATGAAGTGCTGCTGACCTACGGCGACAGACCTTTCGACCTGGTCGAAAAGGACGTGGAGCAGTGGATCAGCACATTTGACGGCACCGAGCCTTCCCCGACAGCCGCTCCTGTCGATCCGGTCATTGACCCGGAAAGACCGGCCGCCAGTCCGCTGATTTATATCGGCGGTTTCGCGGCAGCGGCGGTGCTGATCATTGCCGGCATTCTCATGATCAGAAAATCAAGAAAGGGCAACCCGTTCTCATGAGGAAGAACAACTGGACACCATGGCTGAAAAATGAATGGCAGCAGCCCTATTTTCTGAGCCTGGCGCAGTTCATTCATGAAGCTTACGAAACAAGGACGGTCTATCCGCCCAAACAGCAGGTCTTCTCTGCTTTTGAAGCCTGCGACCTCAATGACGTCAAAGTCGTGATTCTCGGCCAGGATCCCTATCATCAGAGAGGGCAGGCCCACGGCATGTGCTTCTCTGTCAATCCCGGCGTGCAGAAGCCGCCGAGCCTGCAGAATATCTTCAAAGAGCTGAACACGGATCTGGGCTGCTATATTCCCGATAACGGATATCTCATGCCCTGGGCACAGCAGGGAGTCTTCCTGCTCAATACCGTCATGACCGTTGAAGATTCAAAACCGCGCTCCCATGCCGGAAAGGGCTGGGAAACATTTACCGATCACGCGATCATGAAGATCAATGAAAAACGTGAACCGGTCGTCTTCCTGCTCTGGGGCAGGGATGCCAGAAACAAGGCGGCCATGATTGACCGCTCAAGGCATCTTGTCCTGGAGGCGCCGCACCCTTCACCGCTGTCTGCCCATAACGGTTTCTTCGGATGCCGGCATTTCTCAAAAGCAAATGATTTCCTGGTGAGAACAGGCAGGGGACCCATTGACTGGCAGATCAGAAATATCTATGAGCACTGAAAAAAAAGACCAGTACTGGGTGATGGCGCGCAGAAACCGCAGCCATGGTCTGGAACCCATCCGCGAAGCCTGCAGAAGGGCCGGCAATCCCCAGGAAAAACTGAAGGTGATCCACGTGGCCGGAACCAACGGCAAGGGGAGCACTGTCAATTACCTGCGGACCATTCTGTGCGAAGCAGGTTATAAAACAGGCACGTTCACATCGCCTCACCTGACCGCTCATTTCGACCGCATCCGGATCGATGACAGGTGGATTGAAGAGGATGTTTTCAACACCTATCTTGAGAAGCACATTTCCGATATTGAAGAGCTGGATCTTGGCATGTTTGAGATTGACTGCCTGATTGCCTTTGAATGGTTTTATGATCAGAAAGTCGATTATGCCATCATTGAAACGGGTCTGGGCGGCAGGCTGGACAATACCAATATCATCAGTTCCCCGGTCCTTGAACTGATCACAACGATCGGCATGGACCACACGCAGATACTGGGTGAAAGAAAAACACAGATCGCCTTTGAGAAGGCAGGCATCATCAAGAAAAACAGCCATTGTCTTTACGGATACCTGGATGAAGAATGTGCCATGATCATGCGCATGCGCGCAGGCCGTATGCAGGCGGCGGCACACGGGATTGAACCGTACCGCGGCATATCAGCAGAAGAGATGGTTTTCAGGGGTTCGGTCTATGAGATCAGCGGCGCCGGCTACCAGAAAGCAAACGCAGCCCTGGCCATCGCCGCCGCACAGTTTCTCGGCATTCATACAGACACGCCGGCGATGAAAAAAGCCATTCGTGAATGTCAGTGGAAAGGGCGGTTTGAAACGGTGCGCACAAGCCCCCGCGTCATCATTGACGGCGCCCACAATGAAGAGGGAATCAGCGCTCTCTGCAGGTCTTTGGACATGCTTGAAAAACCGCTGACGATTGTCTTCAGCGCCCTGCGTGACAAGCCCGGCAGAAAGATGGCGGCAGCCCTCAAAGAACATGCAGAAAGACTGATCATCACCCACTTCGAAAACGCCCGCGCAGACGTCACGCAGTCACTTGCGGTGGCCGGCGCGGAGATCATTGAGGACTGGGAAAAAGCGATTGATTCCGCCCTTGAAAAAGCAGGTCCGGGAACAGTTGTCATCACCGGTTCACTGTACTTTGTTTCCGTTGTCCGCAGCCGTTTTTTAAACGAATAACTAAAGGTCCCGCATCGGCGGGACCGTTTTTTTTCTGTTTGTTGGAAGTGCTTACATTTTGCATAACTAAATTGCTGAAGACTGTAATATAATGAAGATGTCATTTAAGTATTGCAGGAGGCAAAATAATGAGAGCTAACACAATGGCGGCCATGATCCTTGCAGGCGGAAGAGGTACCCGCCTTTTGGACCTGACCAAAAAAGTCGCTAAGCCGGCTGTCCACTTCGGTGGCAAGTACCGTATTATCGACTTTCCCCTCAGCAACTGTGCGAACTCAGGCATTTCAACTGTCGGTGTTCTGACACAGTACGAATCTGTTCTTCTGAACTCTTACGTTGCAAAAGACCAGTTCTGGGGCCTTGACATCAAGGACGGCGGCGTCTATGTCCTGACACCGCGTGAAAGAGACCAGAAGGGCTTTGAAGTATTCAGAGGCACAGCGGACGCAATCACACAGAACATCGATTTCCTGGATCAGGTTGATCCTGAATATGTTCTGATTCTGTCCGGCGACCACATCTACAAGATGAACTATGACAAGATGCTGAAATATCATCAGGAGAAGCAGGCAGACGCAACGATCGCCGTTCTCGAAGTTTCCCTCAAGGAAGCTACACGTTTCGGCATCATGAACTGTGACGAAGATGACATGATCTATGAGTTTGAAGAAAAGCCTGCTCATCCGAAGTCCACACTGGCTTCCATGGGTATCTACATCTTCACATACAAGACTCTGAGAAAGTATCTTCTCGCTGACGACAAGAATCCGAATTCCAGCCACGACTTCGGTAAGGACATCATTCCGGCTTATCTGAATGACAACAGAAAGCTCGCAGCCTGGAGATTCAAGGGCTACTGGAAGGATGTAGGAACAGTTGACTCACTCTGGGAATCCAACATGGACCTGCTCAAGAACAACAACGAGCTCGACCTCGGTGATGAAACCTGGAAGATCTACACAGAAGACGTCAATGCTCTTCCGCAGTATGTCGGTGAAGAAGCCAAGATCGACAACTCCCTGATTACACAGGGCAGCGTCATTCTCGGAACAGTCAAGAATTCAGTCCTCGGCACAAACTGCCTCGTAGGAAAAGGCGCAACAGTCATCGATTCCGTCGTCAACCCCGGCGCAAAGATCGGTGAAGGCGCAAAGGTCATTCGCTGCATCGTAGCTGATGATGTGGAAATCGCTCCGGGCGTAACGGTAGGATCCGCAGACAGCGAAGGCATTGAACTCGTTGCGAAGAAATTCGTGGAGTAGGAGGAAGCTAGGATGAAAGCATTGGGAATTATCAATTTTGAAGACAATGTGGCGACAGTAGACGGCCTGGGCGAATATCGTCCGGTACCCGCAATTGCCATTCTCGGCCGTTACCGCGTAATCGACTTCGTCCTTTCCAACATGACGAATTCCGGTATCGACAGAGTGCAGGTTTACTGCAAAGAAAAACCCCGCAACCTGATCGAACACCTGGGCAACGGTTCCGTTTACAACATTAACTCTAAGCGCGGCAAGCTCCGCATCCTCTATGGTGAAAAGAATTTCGCGTCACCTGTATACAATCATGACATCGCGAACTTCATGCTGAACATGCAGTATATCGAACGTGACAACAACCCGTATGTTGTCGTCGCACCGAGCTATTTCATGTACAGCCTCGACTACAGCACAGTCCTTGCAAAGCATCTTGAAACAGGCGCTGATGTAACAGTTCTCTACACATCCACAGGCGAAGCCAAGACTTCCTACCTCGGATGCGATGTCCTGACACTGGACAAGACAAAGAAGGTTACAGCCATCGACAGAAACCGCGGCAACACAGCAAGAAAGAACGTTTCCATGGAATGCTATGTCATGACAAAGAAACTCTTCATCGACCTGGTCAAGAAGGCTGCGGAAACATCCTCCCTGTACTGGTTCAAGGACATCCTGAGAGACTCCGTCGGCGAACTCGACATCAGAGGCTTCCAGTTCAAGGGATATGTCGCATGCATTAACAGCCTGCCCGAATACTTCCGCGTCAGCATGGCACTCAGAGACAGAACAACAGCTGCAGGCCTGTTCAAGCCGGGATGGCCGATCTACACACAGACAAACGACTCCAGCCCGACAAAATACGAGGCCGGTTCAAAGGTCACAGGTTCTGTTGTAGCCAACGGTTCCGTCATTGAAGGAACAGCTGAAAACTGCATTATCAGCCGTGGTGTCACCATCCGCAAGGGTGCTGTCATCAAGAACAGCATTATCCTCCCGGGCGCTTACATCGGTGAAAAGGTCAAGCTTGATCACGTTGTCGTTGACAAGTATGCCATCATCCACCATGTAAAAGAACTCGTTGGCACGGATGACGCTCCGATTTACGTAAAGAGAAGAGACCGTATCTGAGTCTCACTGAAGGAGAATACATATGACCAGATCCATTCTGTTTGTCGCAGGCGAGGGCTTGCCGTTCATCAAGACCGGCGGTCTGGCGGATGTTATCGGCAGTCTGCCTAAGGCACTGGCGAAACGCGGACACGATGTGCGCGTAGTTCTGCCTCTGTACAAGAAGATCATCGAAAAATATTATGATGAGCTGGAAAGACTCGGTACCATTCAGGTGCATTCCGGATGGATCGATCAGCCTGCCACATACTATACTGCGACTGTTGAAGGAGTAGTTTACTACTTCATTGAACACCAGCACTATTTTGAAAGAGACAGCCTGTACGGCTATGAAGATGACGGTGAAAGATTCGCCTTCTTCCAGAGAGCTGTACTCGACATGATCTATTTCATCAACTGGTGGCCGAACATCATCCACTCCAATGACTGGCAGACCGGCATGATTCCTCTGATTGCCCATGCCTGCTATGCGGATGATTATCGTTATCAGCAGATCAAGCATGTTTACACAATCCACAACATGGCATTCCAGGGCAACTTCGGCGTCGATATGCTGCCGAGCTGCCTGGGCCTGG
>JAUNJW010000036.1 GCA_030533035.1 Erysipelotrichaceae bacterium | reverse complement strand
GATGTTGTCATTTTCTCGGCGGCCATCCATCCCGGCAATTCGGAATACGACGCGGCCGCGGAAAAGGGCATACCGATGCTGACGAGGGCGGAGCTGCTCGGCCAGCTGATGGCCTATTATAAGCACGCGATCAACATTTCCGGCACGCACGGCAAGACAACGACCACATCCATGGTCACTGACATCTTCCTGGATGCCGGCCTTGATCCGACGATTGAAATCGGCGGCATGCTCGATGATATCGGCGGCAACATGCGCATTTCAAAAAAGCGCGATTATTTTGTCGCGGAAGCCTGTGAGTATACAAACTCATTCCTGTCCTTTCATCCGACCTGCGGCATTATCCTCAATGTGGAAGCTGACCATCTTGATTTCTTCAAGGATCTTGATGATATCCGCCATTCCTTCCGCCGCTTCGCGGAGCTTCTGCCGGATGACGGCATTCTCGTGATCGGCGCCGACATTGAGAATTATGAATACTTCAGCGATGGACTCAATGTCAGGGTTCTGACATTCGGCAAGGCTGAAAACGCTGATTACAGAGCAGAGAACATTGTCTTTGACGAACTGGTCAGACCGGCCTTTGATGTCATTGAAAAGGGCATCTGCATCGGCCGTGTGCAGCTGGGCGTTCCCGGTGAGCACAATGTCATGAATGCCCTGGCTGCAATCGCTGCCGCAAGAGCCTATGGCATTGAGATGGATGTGATCGCATCCGCACTTCTGAGATATCACGGCACCCAGAGACGCTTTGACATCCGCGGCCATGTCAACGGCTTTACGGTGATGGACGACTATGCCCATCATCCCCAGGAAGTCGACGCTGTTCTCAAAACCCTGACAAAGTATCCGCACCATAAGCTGTGGGCAATCCAGCAGCCGCACACATACAGCCGCACAAAGCTGCTGATGGATGATTTCGCTGATGTTCTGTCCCAGGCGGACGCTGTTCTTGTGCTCGACATTTTCCCGGCCCGGGAAACTGACGACCTCGGCTGCCACGCGACCCAGCTGGTGGAAAAGCTGAAGGAAAGAGGCACGGAAGTTTATTACACTCCGACATTTGACGATGTCGAGAAGTTTGTCATGGAACATGGCGAAAAAGATGACGTGTTCATCACGCTCGGCTGCGGCAACGCCAACATCGTCGCTGACAGAATTGTTGAACGCTACGGCACAAAGGAATCGCACTGATTCCTTTTTTGCGGGGATATGTTAAAATCCATGTGCCAAGCAGAGAAAAGGAGGACCAGTGTATGAAAAAATTTGAAGACTTCAATCTGAAGCCTGAAGTCCGTGAATATATAGCCCTGAACCATTTCAGGGAACCGACGCCGATCCAGGAGGAAGTAATCCCGGCGGTGATCAGGGGCAAGGATGTCATCGGTCTTTCCGCGACCGGATCCGGCAAAACCCATGCCTATCTGATTCCGATCATGCAGAAAATCAATCCTGAGCTTGACTGTGTCCAGGCGGTGATTACGGCCCCGACCCGTGAGCTTGCCTACCAGATTTATGAGATGGCAAAGTCCATGGGCGACTGCATGCCGCAGCTCAGGGTCAGAATCTACACCGGCGGCCGCGACCGCGAAAAAGACATTGCCCAGCTGGAAAGCAGCCAGCCCCATATCGTCATCGGCACCCCGGGCAGAATCAAGGACCTCTTCCTTGAAAGCGGCTCGCTGCGCATTGAGCAGGCCAGGATCCTGGTAGTCGACGAAGCCGACATGACACTGGAATACGGATTCCTGGATGATATCGACGCTTTTGCCGGCAGACTGCCGGAAGACCTGCAGATGCTGGCGTTCTCGGCAACCATGCCTGAACAGCTCAAGCCGTTCCTGAAGAAATACATGCATGCACCGGTCACATACCAGATCGGTGAAAAGGTCCGCTTCAACCCGGATATCCGCCATGTCCTTGTGCCCTGTTACCACCATGGCTACGCAAAGACAATCCTGTCCATTCTGAAGGGCTTCAATCCCTATGTATGCCTGATCTTCGCCAACACAAGAAATGAGGCCGCCGCCATCGCGGAAGAGCTCAGAAACGGCGGTATTGACGTCCAGGAGATCCATGGCGATCTGACCAGCCGCCAGAGAAAGCAGGCGATGAAATCCATCTCCGCTGCTGCGCATACATATGTCGTCGCGACCGATCTTGCCGCAAGAGGCATCGACATCGGTGAAGTTTCCCATGTCATCTCCTGCGGTTTCCCGGAAGACCTCGAATACTACGTTCACCGTGCCGGCCGTACCGGCAGAGCCGGCGCCAGCGGCACATGCTATGCGCTGTATGAGGAGAAGGATGACCAGGCCATCCGTTCGCTGATGAAGCGGGGCATCCGCTTTGAACACCAGCGTTTCAAGGGTGACCAGTGGCAGGACCTGCGTCCTTACGGCCAGCGGTTCCAGAAAAAGGACGATGAGCTGGAGAAAAAGATCTCCCAGATCTATACAAAGAAAAACACAAAGGTCAAGCCCGGCTATAAGAAGAAGAGAGCCGAGCAGATCCAGCGTGTCCACCGCCAGAAGAAACGGGAAATGATCCGTTCCAAGATCCGTGAGGAAAAGAAGGCAATGTACCGCGAAAGGGCCAAAAAGGACAGGGAGAACGGATTATGATTCTCGGCTGCCATGTCCAGATGAAGGCGCCTGAGTATGTGCTCGGCAGCGTTAAGGAAGCTATTTCCTATGACGCCAATGCCCTCATGCTGTATACCGGCGCGCCCCAGAACACAAAAAGGACGCCGGCGGACAGGCTGCTGTGCAGCGAAGCCAGGCAGTTGATGGAAGACCATGGACTCGACATGAAAAACATGATTATCCACGCGCCTTATATCATCAACCCGGCCAACTCTGTTAAACCGGAAGTGGCTGAACTCGCCCGTGAGTTCCTGGCGCAGGAAATTGAGCGGACAGCCGCCATCGGCGCCGCTTACCTTGTGCTGCATCCCGGATCCTATACAACGACCGACCTCGAGACAGGCATCGCGACGATCGCTGCACAGCTCAATACGATTGAGGAGTATCACGGCGTCACAATCTGCCTTGAGACGATGGCCGGAAAGGGATCCGAAGTCGGATACCGCTTTGAACACCTGGCAGAGATCATGGAAAAAATGCGTTTCCAGGAGAATTACGGCGTCTGCCTGGATACCTGCCATATCTCCGACGCCGGCTATGACGTGAAGGATTTCGATTCCGTCCTGGATGAATTTGACAGGGTCATCGGTCTGGACAGACTTCATGTCATCCATCTCAACGACTCCAAAAATGAAAGGGGCGCCAGAAAGGACAGGCATGCCAATCTCGGCATGGGGACCATCGGCTTTGAAACCCTGCACGCGATCGCCGCAAATGAAAGGGTCAGCCATATTCCCAAGATCCTTGAAACACCCTATATCAACAAAAAGCCGCCTTACAGATATGAGATCGCAATGCTCAGAAGCGGCGTATATGATTCTTCAGTCCTTGAAAACCTTTAGCCCAAACTCCCTGACGGGAGTTTTTTCATATAAAAAGGAGGCTTCGCAGCCTCCCGTGTCTTATGCTTTTTCTTCAGCGACAATCTTTTCGATCTCAGCCTTGAGGGCCTCAGCCAGTTCAGCCTGGGGAACCTTGCGGATCAGTCTGCCTTTTCTGAACAGCATGCCGATTTCATAGCCGCCGGCGACGCCGACGTCAGCTCTTGAAGCTTCCTGCATGCCGTTGACCGGGCAGCCCATGACTGCAACAGTGATATTGGAGCGGACTTTTTTGAGATAGTCCTCCATCTCTTTGACCAGCGGCAGCATGTCATACTGAATGCGTCCGCAGGTCGGGCAGGCAACCAGGTCCGGAACCCCGTCGATCAGGTCAAAGCAGCGCAGCAGCTGTTTCGCGATCGGCAGTTCGTCATTGGGATCGCCGCTGACGGAAACCCGGATTGTATCGCCGATGCCGTCATTGAGAAGGACACCCAGGGCAGCGCTTGACTTGACTGCCGATTCAGCGAAGCCGCCGGCTTCCGTAACACCGAGATGCAGGGGGTATTCAAAGACTTCCGCGGCCGCTTTGTAGGCGTCGATGGTCAGTCTGACATTGCTGGATTTGAAGGAAAGGCAGATATCATGGAAGTCAAGTTCTTCCAGAATATCGGTGTGTCTTCTGGCGGAAGCGATCATGGCTTCGGGGCAGGGGCCGCCATACTGCTCAAGGAACTGTCTTTCCAGCGAGCCGGAGTTGATGCCGATGCGGATCGGAACATGTTTTTCACGGCACATGTTTACGACTTCCTCGGTATGGGCGCGGTCGCCGATATTGCCGGGATTGATGCGGATCGCGTCAACGCCGCCTTCGAGCGAGATCAAAGCAAGCAGGTGATTGAAATGGATATCAGCCACCAGCGGAACTCCTGTTTTTTTCTTGATTTCAGCGATTGCCTTCGCGTCTTCCTCGTCGAGGACCGCGGTTCTGACAATTTCACAGCCGTTTTCAGCCAGTTCATTGATCTGCCTGACAGCCGCGTCAACATTTTTGGCCGGTACATTGGTCATTGACTGCAGAATGCATTTCTGCTGGCCGCCGATCTGTATGCCGCCGACATAAATCGGTCTTGTTTCTGTTCTTCTGTACATATCACACCTCGCAAATATTATGCCATTTTCCATGCATTTTTAGAAGGCAACGAAATGCTTGGAAAATAAAAATGTTTATGCTATACTCTTACCCGTACAGATCAGGAGGTGTCACAAATGCCCAGAGAAAATATCACATTCAAGTGCACAGAGTGTGGCGAGGAAAACTACATCGGCACAAGGAATAAGCGTAAGCATCCGGAAAAGATGGAAATCAAAAAGTACTGCCCGCGCTGCAACAAGGTAACTGCGCATAAGGAGAAGAAATAACCTCAGGGTTATTTTTTTGTTTAATTTATGAAAGTGGATGTGCTGCCCATCGGGCTTTACGAAGAAAACTCCTACGTCCTGCATGACCATGACCATGTCCTGTTCATCGATCCGGGCAGAAACGCGAAGCAGATCGCTGCCTGTGTGTCTGAAAAGGAAACCGCTGACGGAATCATTCTGACCCATGGCCATGAAGATCATACCCAGGCGGCCGACGACCTGGCCGAACTGTTCGGCTGTCCGGTTTACATGTCGCTTGAGGACTATGTCCTGGTTGACCCAAAGAACAAGCTGCGCCACGGCTATGGCGCGCCGGTCTATTCAGAGATCCATGATCTGAAGGGGGATATGCAGATCGGCACATTCAATGTCAGCGTCATCCCGACGCCCGGCCATACCGCAGGTTCTGTCTGCATCCGTTTCCGCCAGATCCTGTTTACCGGCGACACGCTTTTTGCCTCGTCCATCGGCAGAACAGATCTTTACAGCGGCGATGAGGCGCAGATGATTGAAACCCTTAAGCTGTTCAGGAACATGCCGCATGATCTCAGGGTGCTGCCGGGCCACGGACCGGCGACAACCATCGCCCGTGAACTGGCTGTCAACCCTTATCTGCGCGGCCTTTATTGATTCATGAGCCGGATACCCCTAAAATGATAAGGAGAGGTACGCATTATGAAAAAGATACTGATCAGTCTGCTGTCACTGTGCCTGCTGGCAAGCTGCGGCAGAAAAGACAAAAAGGATCCGGAAGTAACTCCCGACAGCAGGGAGAGTGTTTCCATCTCTGAAACTGACTTCACCCAGTCCGATGCCCAGAAAGTATTTGCGGCAGCGCTGGACGAATACTGCGGGCAGAATGCCTGTAAGGCCGTCTCTGTCAGGATTGCCGGAAAGGATATCACCGGCACCTATACCTATACGGAAAACGGCCAGACCAGAACAGCGGAGGGTACTCTGTATGACGTCAGCGTCAACCCGTCTGACAAGACAAAGTATTCCGCTTCAAAGACCGAGTTCAAGGGCAAGCCTGCCCCCGAGCCTTCCGAGGATCCTGAGGACAAGGACGGCAAGGATGACAAGGATGATAAGGACACACCTGCCAGGAGAAAGTTTGATCTTGACGACAAGGTGGACGAATCCGATGAAGATGCCCGCAATGACACCAAGGTCTATGAAGAAAACGGCATCCAGATCTGGCGTCTTTACACCAGAAAGGGAACCATTGAATTCTCCGGCAGCTACGAAGGCGATTCCAAGTTCCTGATCCAGATCATGGACCTGAAGCAGAATATCAAGGGTGAACCTGTCAATATGACAAAAGCCGGCGAAATCGAAGGCGAAATGAAGATTGACGAGGGATATTACTATATTCTGATTGAAGCCAGCGGCGCCTGGTCGCTCTACTGGAACAGAACTTACGAATAAGAAGAATATAGTCCGTTCTCTGATAAATCCGCAGAAATTCTGCGGATTTTTTTTTGCGGGTTTATAAACCGGGGCGTGAATAAATCTGTCAGGAGGACAGCATGAATGAAAGACTGACAGAAATACTGCGGATCGCACTGGCCTACCAGGTCAGCGACGTCCATTTTTCACTGGATGAAAACGGAAAGCTTGTGATTGAAATGCGGGTGGGCGGAAAGATCAGAATCCTGAAATCTGACAATGATGACGAAAGACTCTTCCGCTATCTCATGTACCGGGCCAACCTTGATGTCTCCAGTGTCTTTATGCCCCAGACCGGCAGCTTTGAACAGACAGTAGACGGCAGAAGGCTTTCGCTGCGCTTCGCGATCGTATCGGCCTGGCACCGGGTTTCCGGCGTCCTGCGTATTCTTTCCGCCACCGGCTGTCTGAGGGCAGAGGATCTCTGCGAGGATGAGCAGACGCTGAACTGGATGCGCGGCGCTTTGTCAAAACGGAGCGGCCTGGTCATCTTCTCCGGACCGACCGGCTCAGGCAAAACAACAGCGCTCTACACTCTGCTGGATGAAATCAGCGAACGCAAAATCTTCACCCTGGAGGATCCGGTGGAGGTGGTTCATGAGAACTATGTGCAGCTGCAGGTCAGCGAAAAACAGATGACATACGCGGACGGCATCCGGCAGCTGATGCGCCATGATCCCGATATCATCATGATCGGTGAGATCAGGGATTCAGAAGCAGCCAGGATGGCGGTGCGCAGCACCCTGACCGGGCATCTGGTCGTGACCAGCCTGCACAGCTTCAGCTGTACCGGTGCCATTGAAAGAATGATTGATCTCGGTGTTCCGGAAAGTCAGCTTGCCGCGGTCCTGAGCGGCGTCAGCTGCCAGCGCCTGTATCCGTGCACGGAAGGGGGAAAGACAGGCATTTATGAGTTTATGGACAAAGCAGAAACAGCATACTGGTTCGCAAACGGAAAGGTCTCGGAAAACTTCATCCCGCTCGCACAGAAAATCAGGGAAGCCGTATCTCTCGGGATTATCAGTCCTGAAGAAGCGGAAGCGGATCTCGCTTGATTCTGACGAATGCGAAACCATCGGCATGTTAATGAATGCCGGCTTCAGCTTTCAGGAAACCCTGGCGGTCAGCGGCACGGAAAAGAACAGGCCTGTGTATGAGAAAATCCGGGCATTTCTTGAAGAAGGACAGTCCGCAGCGGATTTCCTGCCGGCGTTCTGTCCGGATGAAATCCGTCCGTATCTCAGCGGGTTTCTCATGTACATGGACCTTGCGGCTGCGCTCGGTACCGCCTGTGAAATTGTAAGGGAAGAAAAGAAACAGCGGCTGGAACTGATCCGGGGATGTCTGTATCCGTGTCTTCTTTTAACAGGAATGACAGCCGGCATTTTCCTGTTCGCGCTGTTTGTTCTTCCCTCCATGCTCAGCCTGATGCGGTCGCTGAACCTGCCTGGCGCCGCCGGTTTCGAAAGGACCGGGATATTCATCAGGGTATTTTCCGCCCTGACTGCGGTCTGTACGGCAGCAGGGTCCCTGTTTGCGCTCTGGCGCCTGCAGCCGGAAAGAATCACGGCGACCTACCGCTGGCTGTGTGTACGGTTTCCCGACAGCTGGCTTGTCATGTCGGCTTCGCGGGATTTCTGCCGTTTCTTCCTGCAGTGCATGCGCCGCGGCGTCTCGACATACCAGGCCCTGCACATGCTCAGGAAGATCCAGTCAAAACCGCTGGTGGCCTTTATTGCCGGCCAGCTGGACGACTGCCTGATGAGCGGCGAATCATTTGAAAAAGCAATGAGCAGTCCTTACGTGGAAACCGCGCTGAGCCGTTTTATCCATCTGGCAGCGGCAGCCGGAAACTGTGAAAGCATGCTGGAAGGCTATCTGGCGATGAGCGCAAAAAGAACCGACGCTGCCGTCCGCAGATTCTCAAGAATCGTCCAGCTGTTCTCCTACACATTAATCGGAGCAGTCCTGATCTTTGTCTACAGCATTCTCATGATGCCGATGACCATGCTGCAGATGATCTGAAGACTCCATGGAGGCAAAATGAAAAGAAAGTACAAAAAAGGTTTCACCCTGCTTGAAATGACCATCGTCGTCCTGATCATTTCGGTTCTGTTCCTTCTGACCGTGCCCAACATCCAGAAGACCCTGACCATTGTCAACAACAAAGGCTGCAAGGCCCTGGAAAAGGTCGGCGATTCTGCGATTGTCCAGTACAAGCTGGAATACGGTGAATATCCCGGCAGCGTGCAGGATCTTGTGTCGGCCGGCCTGCTGAGCGAGGAACAGCTCAGATGCGACGGCACCCACAATCTGGTAATCAGCGATGGCCAGGCCTACATCGACTAAAAGCGGATTTCTGATGGGGGAAGCACTGACGGCCATTGCGGTGCTTTCCCTGGTGATCCTGCTGATTCCGGACCTTTCATTCCATGAAACAGATCCTTATCATCTTTTCCCCGCGGATTACTGTCTCAGCCAGTCATGCGCCATGCTGGCGGCAGAGCGCACTGAACTGAACAGCCGGGCATCTGATCTGCCTGACATCAGGTTTTCAGACAAGGGTAATGTATCAATGGCGAGGACACTGCGCCTGGGCCGGGGAAACAGGGAGATCGTGATTGAACTGGGGTTCGGCCGGCTTGTCTTCCGCTAGGAAAGGATTCCTGCTGACGGATGCCCTGGCTGCTGTCTTTGTCGTTTTCCTTCTGTGCGGCATTGTCAGCGCTGTCCTGACAGGATATCTGAACACACAGCAGACAATCCGGCAGGCAGCGGAAGAAATCGAGAAAGAAGCTATGCAGGCATTTGCCGAAGGAGAAAAACAGTGCCGGGTATGCACAGCAGAACCGCAGGAAAATCCGGAAACAGAAGAAGGGGAGGATTCATCCTTCTAAGAACCCTGACGGCGTTCATGATCGCGCTGATGATGGTGCCTCTGTGCATGCGCTGCATTTCCGCCATGCCGCATCTCTTCTCAAAGCCGCTGTATGTGCAGGATGAAATCGCGGCTCTGCAGCTGCGGCGGGTGTTCGCGCTCAGTGAACAGATTGAAGTCCATGATTCATATGTGGATTTCACATATCAGAAAAGACGGATGTCACTTCATGTGTCCAATGACAATATCATCATCAGCCCGGGCACCCAGATCTGTTTTACTGAAGTATCGGACTGCCGGTTCGCCATCCGCGGCGGGATTCTTGTGATCATCATTGAAAGGGAAGATTCAAGTGCTGAAAAAGTCCTTTCACCGCTCCCGTAGCGGCGTGATCAGCACCTGGTTTTTCAGCATCTTCCTGATCTGCATTTCACTGGTATCTGCCGCGGCCGAAAATCAGGTCCGTCTGCTCAAAAGCATGATCAACCTGCGGGAATGCCAGAAGTATCTCAGCGCTGAATGCGAAGTGATCCGTGACCTGCGCCGGCTGATCGAATGTGGTGAGCTCGGGGAGGAAACATATCAGACAGCCATGTACACCTATGAGGTTTCCATACATGAAAAGGATCTGTATGTGACCATCAGCGATCCGTATGAAGTCCTGATTGTTCAGGTCAGCGAAGACGGCACAGTCATGGATTACGAAGCCATGCGCGATCCGGATGAAATCATGGAATGAAAAAAGGGGATTCCGCCTGAAAAAGCAGTGGAATCCCCTGACGTTCTTTTGCGATCGCCGTTTTTTATTAGGCCCATGTTAAGAATCCGCCGTGTTGATTGACAAAAAGTGCTTTTTTTATAGAATAGATAAGGACAGGCAGGAAAGAAATTATGATTATTGTTAATGATCTGAAACCGGGAACGGCATTCGAAAACGACGGCAATATCTACCAGGTGATCAACGTTGACCACAACAAGACTGCGATGCGCCAGATGATCATCAAAGTCAAGGTCAAGAACCTCCGTACCGGTGTCATCAATGAAATATCCTTCACCGGCGGCGATAAGGTCGAACAGGCGATGATTGACAGAAAGCAGATGCAGTATCTGTACGATGACGGCGAAAGCCTCGTCTTCATGGATATGGACACCTATGACCAGATTGAAATCCCCAAGGATCATCTGGAATGGGAAATGAAGTTCCTCAAGGAAAACGCAGTTGTCAACATCTCCATGTACGAGAATGAAATCCTCGGCGTGATTCTTCCCGACAAGGTTGAGCTGCAGATCGTCGAATGCGAACAGGCAGTCAAAGGCGACACAGCAACATCCGCTTCCAAGAACGCTGTTCTTGAAACAGGCCTTGAAATCAAGGTTCCGCTGTTTATCCAGAATGGCGAAACGGTTATCATCTCCACTGCAGACGGCAAATATTCCGGCCGCGCATAAGACTTTCAACAGATGTGCTGAAAAGCACATTTTGTTATAAAACCTTCAAAGGAGCGGTTTATGAGCAAGAATTATATCGGTGCAAAACGTAAGAGAACAAATACCCCGGCCGCCGCAAGAAAGCGCGCTGTTGAGTACAGACACCGTCCCTATATAGTGAAAAAGGCAGCTGTCAAAGCAGCTGAAGAAGTCACAGAACTGAAAGATCTCATCCTGGCGGAAGAGGCGGAACCGGAAATACCTGTAACTGTGGAAGAAGCTGCTGAAGAACCGGCAGCTGAAAAACAGGCTGACACAACGGTCCCTTCAGACAGCGGAGCCGCTGCCGGCGGTTTCTTTGCCCGCGCCATGAAATCAATCAAAGGCCTTTTCTCCAGAAAAGAAGCCGCAAAGGAAGACACCAGCCTTGTCAGCGACGTCAAGACATGGCTGAATTCTCCGATTGATCCCGACGCTGAGGAAGAATCCACGGAGGCGGCTGAAGCGGCTGAAAGGCGAAGCCAGGTGGGTCCGGGAGACAGATCGGAAAAGATCAAGACCTATAATTTCCCGGAAAACAGGGTCACTGACCACAGGATCAAATTCACATCCTACAGACTCGGGAATATCCTGGACGGAGACCTGAATGAACTGATCGATAACTGCATAGCAGCGGATCAGGCCGCAAAACTGTCTGCACAGAGCTGATCAATATCGAATAATCGTATTGCCGTCTGTACGGGATGATTTCATAAAAACGAATGGATGATCGGAGTTTTTATGAAGCAGTCCCATGCAGGCGGTTTAAGATACAATAAGTTCCGAACAGTATAAACAGGAAAGGAATACTAGTATGAGCAATATCAGAGATATTTCACTGGCTCCTTCCGGAT
>JAUNJW010000001.1 GCA_030533035.1 Erysipelotrichaceae bacterium | reverse complement strand
TATTTGACATGGACGGCATTCTGTATGACAGTGAATGCTGGTATCTGGAAGGCACGATCGATCAGCTGCGCCAATTCGGCTATACCGGTACGGATGAGGCAGTATATCAGACCATCGGTCTTGATATGGAGCGCAACTATGATCTGCTTGAAAAGCTGCTGGATTATAAAGTGCCGAGAGATATAATCATCAGAAACAACGAAGAATACTTTAATGTGCTTCATCCGCTGGATTATAAAGCAATCATGTTTCCCGGCCTGGATGAGGAACTCAGAAAGATCAGGGCGATGGGCATCCGGACAGCCGTCTGTTCAGCCTCACCCATGAACATTATTGAAAACAGCCTTGTTGCCATGGGCATCCGCGATCTCTTCGATTTCATCGAAACCGTCGAGAATGTCAAACGCCCCAAGCCGGCCGGCGATATTTACGAGCTGGCAGCGGCAGAGCTTGGTGTGGACAAAGCGGACTGCATTGTCTATGAAGACAGCACCCTCGGCATCGAGGCCGGAAAGCGGGCAGGAATATTTACGGTGGCCCGTGAAGACAAGCGCTACAACCAGGATCAGAGTCACGCTGACCTGATCGTCAAAGACATCCAGGAACTTACAGAATGGATCAGAAGGGAGAATACCCATGCATGAAGTAATGAAAATCGAAGGCGGTCACCTGCTTGAAGGTGAAGTGACAATATCAGGAGCGAAGAACGCGACAGTGGCTCTGATTCCGGCGGCAGTCCTTGCCAACGGTCCGGTCACGATTGTCGGTATTCCGCAGATCGCGGACGTCAAGGCACTGGCGGATATTCTCAGAATACTGAAAGTGGAAGTCATCGAAGTGGCGGACGACCATCTCATCATCGACCCGACCAACATGGAAAATGTTGATCTGGATGATGACATCGTTACCAAGCTCAGGGCGTCCTATTATTTCATGGGCGCGCTGCTCGGCAAATACGGCTATGTCCGCATGAAAATGCCCGGCGGATGCTACCTGGGGCCCAGACCGATCGATCTGCATCTGAAGGGGTTTGAAGCGCTTGGCGCAAAGGTGACCTATGACAAGGCCTGCTATACGATCCAGGCCAAAAAGCTCAAAGGCGCCAAGATCTTCCTGGATATTGCGTCGGTAGGCGCCACCATCAATATCATGATGGCTTCCGTTTACGCTGAAGGCAGAACTACCATCGAGAACGCCGCCAAGGAACCCGAGATCATCGACATCGCGACTCTGCTCAACAGAATGGGTGCGAGAATCCGCGGCGCCGGCACCAACGTCATCACCATTGACGGCGTCAGGAATCTTTCCGGCTGTTTCCATGAAATTATTCCGGACAGAATCGAAGCCGGCACATTCATTATCATTGCCGCCGCGATGGCAAAGAGAATGGTCATCAACAACATCATCCCCCAGCATCTCGACGCGCTGCTTTCCAAGCTGAAGGATATGGGCGTCAATATGGAAGTCGGCGTGGACAAGGTTGTGATCGAACGCAATGAAAATCTGCGCAGCGTGGACGTTACCACCAGGCCTTACCCCGGTTTCGCAACCGACCTGCAGCAGCCGCTGACAGCGCTTCTGACCCAGGCACACGGAGAAGGAAAGGTTACGGAAACCATTTATATCGAACGCTTCAAGCACTGCATTGAACTGTGCAAAATGGGTGCTGACATCGACCTCATTCCGGCCGGCGCCATCATCAAGGGACCAACTTCTCTCTATGGCACGAAAGTCTCCGCGACTGACCTGCGCTGCGGCGCGGCCATGATCGTGGCGGGCCTGATCGCAGAAGGCGTTACTGAGATTGATAACGTATATCATATCGACCGCGGTTATTCTGAAATCGACAGAAAACTGAGCGCGCTCGGCGCCAAAATCTGGCGTGAAAATGTTGACTAGAAATTTCTTGTCACTGAATTTTCGTTGTGATATTATTACTAAGCACTTTCTTTAAGCACGCATAGAGGCTTAAGGCAGAAGGGAGACGAACTATGAAACAGAAAACTCACCCGAAGTATTATCAGTGCAAGGTAGTCTGCACAAGCTGCGGAAGCGAATTTGTCACAGGTTCAACACTGAAGGAAATCAAGGTTGACACCTGCTCAAACTGCCATCCGTTCTACACAGGCCGTCAGAGATTTGCACAGGCACAGGGTCGTGTCGAAAAGTTCAATAAGAAATACGGACTTAAATAAGCTGCGATATAATTGCAGCTTTTTTAGTGACTAAACGGAAATTATTAAGTTCCAGGGGGAGAAAGTGCGCTGATTGTATCGGTTCTGTGACTGATGTAATGTTACCTTATTATCACAATCATGATGCAACTGCTGCCGGACCGTATAATACGGAACAGATCCGGCCCCAAACAGCCCTCCCCAGGGAGGATAGAAGGCAGCCCTCAAAGCTGAGCTTCTGTCCTTTTTTTTCGGTTTTGCAGTGTGTTTGCCCTTTAGGGCGGTTGTAGTAAAATAGAACTATCGATATAGACAGGAAAGGGAATTATCATGGAAAACAAACAGAGCGGACTGAAAACTCTGGATGCTGTCTGTAATGAATTTCTGGAGAAATCCAAAAACGGTGAACAGATCACCCAGGAGAAACTGCTCGAGGAAGCAGAGAAAAATCATCTGAGCGAGGAAGAGGAAGATCAGCTTTTTGACTGGATTCAGCAGCAGGGTATTTTTATCAGTGCCGATGAAGTACTTCTTGAAGAGGAAGAGGCTGAACTGAGTGAAGAGGATCTGCGTGATGATGGGGATGATTCTGAGGAAGACGAAGAAGAGGAAGATGATCTTTCTGACCAGGATTCACCGGATCCGTATATTGAAACAGGAAAACGCAGAGGCCAGAGCGATTCAGTCAAGGTTTATCTCAGGGAAATCGGCGCTATACCGCTGCTGAATGCCCAGCAGGAATATGACGTTGCCAAACGGGTTGCGGAAGGCGACAAAGAAGCCAAGGAACTCCTGATCTCCAGCAACCTGCGCCTTGTTGTCTCGATGGCCAAGGAACATCTCAACCGCGGTCTGTCCCTCCAGGATCTGATCCAGGAAGGAAATATCGGCCTCATGCGCGCTGTCGAGAAATTCGACTATACGAAGGGCTTCCGCTTCTCCACCTATGCCACATGGTGGATCCGGCAGTCCATGGTCAGGGCGATTGCCGACCAGTCGCGCGACATCCGTCTGCCGGTGCATATGGCGGAGCAGATCATGCGTGTCAACCGCGTTCAGAGAAGACTTCTGCAGGAGCTCAACCGGGAACCGACGGTGGAAGAAATCGCTGCCCAGCTGGAAGGAATGACGCCTGAGAGAGTCATGGAAATCCAGAAGATCGGCATGGATCCGGTTTCTCTGGAATCCCCGGCCGGCGATGAAGAAAACAGCACGCTCCAGGACTTTATCCAGGACACCACGGCCGTGGATCCGGTCGCCTATGCCAACAGCTCCGTCCTGCGCGACCAGGTGGACAAGCTGCTGAAAGAACTCCCCGAAAGAGAGGAGAAGATTGTCCGCATGCGGTTCGGTCTCGACGGAACCGGCAAACCGAAGACACTGGAAGAAGTCGGCAATGAGTGCCATGTCACAAGAGAGAGAATCAGGCAGATCGAATCGAAGGCCCTGCGCCGTCTGCACCGCAGTATGCAGATCAAGCAGGAATTCAGGGATCTGAGAGAATAGGGAGGAAGCCTATGGACGCAGTCAGAACAAAACTGACAGAAATAGAAAACAGATATGATGAAATCAGCAGTGAGATGCTGAAGGAAGAAGTCTACAGCAATCCTTCAAAACTGACCCGTCTTTCAAAGGAACAGGCTTCCCTCAAACAGGCGGTCGATGCCTGGCATCAGCTGAAAAGCCTCGATGAGAGAATTGAACAGGCGGATGAGATGCTTCATGAAAACGATGAAGAACTCAGGGAAATGGCAAAGATGGAAAAAGAAGAATGCGAACCCGAACGCGAAAAGCTTCTGGAACGCATCCAGCATCTTCTGATTCCCCGCGATCCCGATGACGACCATGATGTCATCATGGAAATCAGGGGCGGCGCCGGCGGTGATGAAGGCAATATCTTTGCCGGTGATCTCTACCGTATGTATACAAAATACGCGGAAGCCAAAGGCTGGAAAGTCCAGGTGATGGAAGCCAGCGTCTCCGAAGCGGGCGGCTTTTCGCAGATCATCTTCTCGATCAAGGGAAACGATGTCTACCGCGAGCTCAAATATGAATCCGGCGTCCACCGCGTCCAGCGGGTTCCCAAAACCGAGGCGCAGGGAAGAATCCATACCAGCACGGCGACAGTGCTCTGTCAGCCCGAGGCTGAGGAAGCGGATATCGAGATCGATCCCAAGGACCTCACCATTGAGACCCACCGCGCTTCCGGCGCCGGCGGCCAGCATATCAACAAGACCGACAGCGCGGTACGGATTGTCCACCTGCCGACAGGAATTACAGTCAACTGCCAGGAAGGCAGAAGCCAGATCGAAAACCGTGAAACCGCGATGCGCCTGATCAGGGCCAGGGTTTACGAGGAACTGAACCGCCGCCGCGAGGAAGAAGAGGGCAAGATCCGCCGGGCCAAGATCGGCACCGGGGACAGATCTGAAAAGATCAGAACATACAACTATCCCCAGAACCGTGTCACCGACCACAGAATCGGCCTGACAATCACCCAGCTGGACAGAATCATGGAAGGAAAGCTGGACGGCATTGTGGAAGGACTTCTGGCGGAAGAAGAAAAGAAGAAGCTGGAGGAAAGCGGATCGTGACGAAGTTTTCAGCCAGTGTCAGAAAATACGAGCGCCTGTGTGAGCAGAATGACATACCGCCGGAAACAGTCATGGCATACCTGGTGGAAATCTCACAGCGGGAACGCTACAACCTCTATGCCAATTTTGAAGAGGAGATGCCGGCTGCCCTTGAAGAAGAATTTGACGCCGGCATGGCAAGAATCCTCAAAGATGAGCCGATGGCCCACGTCCTTGGCTACAGCTGGTTCTACGGCTACAAGATGATCGTCAACGGCGACGTTCTGATCCCCAGGGTTGAAACCGAGGAACTGTGTGCCCGGATCCTGGCCAGGATAGATGAGTTCTTCCCGGATTATGAAAAGGTAGAATGTGCCGATGTCGGCACCGGTTCCGGCGCGATCGCCATCGCGGTCGCCAAAGAAGAGCCGAAGGTCGTCATGCACGCGACAGACATTTCCGAAGAAGCTCTTGTCACAGCCAGAAAGAACGCTGAGATCAATGAAGCCAAGATCGACTTCACCGCCGGCGATATGCTGGAGCCGCTGATCGTGCAGGGCAGAAAACTGGACGTCCTGATTTCCAATCCGCCCTATATTCCCGCCGATGAGCAGATGGAAAAATCGGTGGTGGATTTCGAGCCCCACGTCGCATTGTTCGGCGGATCGGACGGACTTTATTTCTACAGAAGAATCTTTGAAAGATGCCGCGAAGTCCTGAAGGACAAAGCGTTCATGGCCTTCGAGATGGGCTGGGACCAGCGTGCCCGGATGAGCGCCCTTGTGGAAGAAATGCTGCCGGGGATGGAATATGAAATCATCCGTGACATGAGCGGCAAGGACCGCATGCTGTTTGTTTATCACAATCTTGAAAGAAAGGATCCTCAGTGAATCCTTTCTTTTAATATCAGCCGAAAGACTTGTCTGTGAAAAAACATGTGAAGTATGATTGGTAGCGGAGTTGAAAATGGCCAAGAAGAAAAAACTGAGCAAAACCGGACGGCTGATCCTGGATCTGATCCTTGTCTTATCCCTCTCAGCCGCCGCCTACAGCGGATACATGCTGTGGAAAGAAACAGAAAAATACCGTGTGGCGAAGAAGTCCTATGATGATATACGTGACACAGTGATTGTCAGACCGGCGCAGGATACCGCTGAAGGGCCCGCAGAGCGCGTCATTGACTGGAACGCATTAGCAGCCATTGACCCCAACATTGCCGCCTGGATCGAACTGGAAGGCTCCACAATCGACTATCCGGTTGTCCATGGCACGGATAACAGCTGGTATCTCAAACATCTGATGGACGGCACATACAATGATTCGGGAACAGTCTTCATTGACGCCGACAACAATGCCGGCTTTGCCGACCGCAATACGGTCATGTACGCCCATCACATGCTGGATGATCCGCTGATGTTTGCCGAGGTGGAAAACTACAAGGAACAGTCCTGGTATGACACACATAAAAAGTTTCTGATCCACACACCGGACGCCGAGTATGAAATGTATCCGGTGGCCGGTTATGTGACACAGGGCACGGCCGGCTATATCCAGCTGCAGTTTGCCTCGGATGAAGAGTACATGGAATATGTCAACAGCTTCCTGGTCAGGTCCACATTTGTCTCCGAAGAAACAATCACGGCTGCGGATCAGATGCTCATGCTGTCGACATGTTCCTATGACGTGACAGACGGCAGATATGTCCTGATCGGGAAACTGGTCAGAATTGACAGCTGAAATAATATAACGGCAGAAAAACAATTCCCGAAAATTCTGCCGGTACCTGGGGAGTAGATATGCATAAACGAAAAATGATTGCTGCATTCAGCGTGCTGTCGCTGCTGCTGGCCGGATGTTCTTCCGGGAAGACAGCGGTGGCAGAACAGGAAGAAATACAGACAGCGGAACCTGAGCCGACCGCAAAGGAAAAAGCGCAGGAACTGCTTTTGACAATGAGCACGGAAGACAAGGCAGCCCAGCTGGTTCATATGGCGGTCAGGACATGGAACGGTGAAAACTTTACAGAGATGAATGATGAAGTCTATGGCCTGTTCGCGAAATATGAGTTCGGCGGCATCTGTCTTTTTGCCGAGAATATCACCGCTGACAACGCGATGACTGTCCGGCTGACCCAGAGCCTGCAGAAAGCGGCCACTGAGAACGGCAGGATCCCGCTTTTGATCAGCGCCGACCAGGAAGGCGGCAGTATTTTCCGCCTGCAGGGCGGCACAACAACGCCCGGAAACATGGCTCTTGCGGCGACAGGCAGCACTGAATGCGCCCGACAGGCCGCTGATATCATCGGTTCGGAAATGAGAGCCCTCGGCTTCAATACAGACTTCGCCCCGGATACGGACATCAATTCCAATCCGGCCAATTCCGTTATCGGCGTCCGTTCTTTTTCGGATGACGCCCAGACGGTTGTGTCTTTTTCACAGGCCTATGTACAGGGTCTGTCCGATAACAATATCATCGCGGCCATCAAGCATTTCCCGGGCCATGGCGATACCGATGTCGACAGCCACACGGGCCTGCCGCGGATTGACAAATCAAAAAGCGAACTGGAATCCTCTGATCTGATCCCGTTCAGAAAACTGATCTCAGCGGGTTTCCATGACATGGTCATGACGGCCCATATCCAGTTCCCGCAGATTGAAACAGGAACATATACAAGCAAATATGACGGCGCGGAAATCAATCTGCCGGCCACTTTAAGCAAGGCTTTCCTGACGGACATTGTCCGCAATGAAATGGGCTTTGACGGGGTTGTGATTACCGATGCGATGCTGATGGACGCGATCAGTGTTCATTTCGATCCCATGGACGCCGCCGCCCTGGCTCTGAACGCCGGTGTTGACATGCTGCTGATGCCGGTGCATATGAACGGATCGCAGACCCTTGCGGAAATCGATTCCTATATGTCCGGCCTGACCGCGATGATTGAAGAGGGAAAGATTCCCATGTCACGCGTTGATGAGGCTGTCACGAGAATCCTCACCCTCAAATATGAGAAGGGGATCATGGACTGTGAATACAGTGATACGGTGACGGAAAAAATGGCCGCGTCTGCGGATCAGACTGCCGGCAGCTCCGCCCATCTGAAAAAAGAATCTGAAATTGCCGCACAGGCAGTGACAGTTCTTGAAAACAGCGGTGTGCTCCCGCTTCAGACAGAAGAGGATATGTCCTTTATCCTCTGCGGCATGAACCAGGCGCAGGCAAATGCCCTGGGCTATGGCTTCAGTCTTCTGCAGGACCAGGGAGTCATCCCGGGGTCCGCGCATGCGGATGTGATCAGCGGCGAATGGTCCAACAACTATGGTGCTGTCTATGAAAGCCTGGATCAGGCAGATGTGCTGATCCTGACCGATTTCATGTGGTCGCCGACCCTGATTGACCCGGCGGTCTCGGACCAGCTGCCGAATGTCACGGAACTGATTGACACTGCAAAAGCAGCCGGGGTCAGGGTGATTGCCGTGAGTGCGGGGCTTCCCTACGATCTTCCGTTTATGAACAGGGCAGACGCCCTGCTGGCGGTATACAGCCAGATCGGCCTGCCGTCCGTCAGCGACGGCTTCAGGCCTGCCGGCGCATACGGACCGAACCTGCCGGCGGCGATGGAAATTATATTCGGCGTGAAAAATCCTTCCGGGAAACTGCCGGTGGATATTCCCGCCCTCAGCGGCAATACATTCAGTGCTGAAAAAATCTATACAAGAGGAGAAGGACTGACATGGTAAACAGAATCAGAAGATTCCGGCCGGACGAAACAGAGGCGATGGCTGAAATTCTCAGAAATGACGGGGTGATTTCCGTTGTGACGGACACGGTTTACGGAGTGTGCGCCAGAATGGATTCCCTGGCCGCCCAGGAAAACCTGCGCGAGCTGAAACACCGGCCCGCTGACAAGGCATTCCCGATTATGTGCTGTGATATCGCTCAGATCGAAACGGTCGCATATGTCAGTGAACAGGGCAGAAAAATCATCCATGCTTTCATGCCCGGCCCGGTGACGGTCATTTTGAAAAAAAGAGAAGAAATCCCGGATTTTGTCAACGGCGGCCTGCCGACACTGGCTGTCCGGATGGCCACTTCCGACGCTCTTGAGAAGCTGATCAGAGCCGTCGGAGTGCCGCTTCTGATGACTTCCGCCAACCAGTCAGGGCAGAAAACATGTGAAACACTGGAAGAAATAGAGCTTGCATGTCCCGGTCTTAATGGTATTATGGAGGGCAAGCCGACGTATCATGAGGCAAGTACGATTATTGACTGCTCACAGGAGCAGATCAGAGTACTGAGAAAAGGCCCGGTCAGTGAAGAACAGATTCAGGAAGTTCTCACGCCGGAAGGAAGGAAAGAAGACGAATGAAAGACAAGCAGCTTGAATCGATGATCCAGGCGGAATACCTCCGTCAGAAGAACAACATCGAACTGATCGCATCTGAAAACTTCTGTTCAAAGGAAGTCCGGGAAGCAGCCGGGTCAATTCTGACCAACAAGTACGCTGAAGGATATCCCGGTCACAGATATTACGGCGGATGCGTCAATGTCGATATGATTGAGGATCTTGCAAGAAACCGCGCGAAGGAACTGTTCCAGGCAGATCATGCCAATGTACAGCCCCATTCCGGTTCCCAGGCAAACATGGGCGTATACATGAGCGTGCTCAAGCCCGGTGACAAGGTTCTCGGTATGGACCTGGCAGCCGGCGGCCACCTGACCCATGGCGCAAAGGTTTCCTTCTCGGGAAAACTCTATGATTTCTATTCCTACGGTGTAGACCGTGAGACTGAATGCCTGAATTACGATGAGATCAGAAAGGCTGCCATCGAACTGCAGCCGAAGCTGATTGTCTGCGGCGCTTCCGCATACGCAAGGGAAATCGATTTTGCCGAATTCCGCAGAATCGCCGATGAATCCGGCGCCATGTTAATGGTTGACATGGCTCACATTGCCGGTCTGGTCGCGGCTGGATATCATATGAATCCGGTTCCCTATGCCGACTTTGTCACAACCACAACCCACAAGACACTCAGAGGCCCCAGAGGCGGTATGATTCTCTGTAAGGAACAGTATGCCAAGGCACTGGACAAGGCGATCTTCCCCGGCATCCAGGGCGGTCCTCTCTGCCACATCGTCGCTGCCAAGGCAGTCTGCTTATATGAAGCAATGCAGCCGGAATACAAGGCTTATATCAGACAGCTGATGGACAACTGCCAGGTTCTGGCACGCACCCTTCAGGATGAAGGCTTCCGTCTTGTTTCAGGCGGCACAGACAACCACCTGATCCTGGTTGACACAATGTCCATGGGCATCACCGGCAGAGACGCCGAAGTTGCTCTGGATGAAGTCAACATCACTGCCAACAAGAATGCCATTCCTTTCGATACCCAGAAGCCCAACACAACCAGCGGCATCCGTCTCGGCACGGCAGCCATGACGACAAAGGGATTCAAAGAAAAGGAATTCGAACAGGTCGGCAGATGGATCGCAGAAGTCCTCAAGAACAAGGACGACGAGGAACTCAAGGCAAGAATCCGCCAGGAAGTCATTGCCCTGACCGATCAGTTCCCGTTCGAATAAGAAGACATGCCCGTACGAAAGTGCGGGTTTTCTTTTAGGGGAAAATGAACACCTCTGTTATAATTTGTTCAGAAAAGAGGAGAGCAAATCATATGAGCAAAATCGTATTTCTTGATGTTGACGGCACACTGATCAATTATGAGACAAAATGTCCCGACAGTGCCAAAAAGGCGGTTGAGCTTGCCCGCGCTGCCGGCAACAAGGTTTATATCTGCACCGGCTGCTCCAAAGCTGAAATCGAACAGCGCGACCTGCCTGAACTTGACGGCATGATCGGCGGCAACGGCGCCTATGTCGAGGACAACGGCGAAGTCGTCATGCACCAGGGTCTCTCAAAGGAAGATGTCAGGCATATCGTTGACTGGTGCAATGACAGGCATCTGGGCTTCTATCTGGAAGCCAACTCCGGCATGTACTGCAATGACTACATGCTCGAGCAGGGTCCTGCCACAATGATCAAATACGCCACCGGAAAAGGCGCTGACCTGGCCAAGGCAGAAGCTTCCGCCAGCGGGTTTGTCAATTCTTTCATCCATCTGCAGGGCGAGGATCTCTACCGTGATGATGTCAACAAGATCAGCTTCATTCTCAGCTCCTATCAGGACCACCTGGATTCCAAAAAAGAATTCCCGGACCTGATCGCCAACACATGGGGCGGCAAGGGTGAACTGGCGCTGTTCGGCGATCTCGGCCCGGCCGGCATCACAAAAAAACACGCCATTGAGGTTCTGCTGAACCATCTCGGCGCGGATCAGAAGGATACCATTTCCTTCGGCGACGCGAAGATCGACCTTTCCATGTTTGAGCTTTGTGCCTACAACGTTGCCATGGGCAACGGCGGCCCTGAGATCAAGGAAGCGGCAGACTACGTCACAACTGATGTTGATGATGACGGCCTGTACAACGCGTTCAGCTATCTCAAGCTGTTCTGATTCCCCTGAATCAAAAGACTTTCCGCTGATCGGAAAGTCTTTTTTTACCGTGCACGCACAATGGAATCAAGGAATCTGTAAAAATCTTCAAAATCGCCAAGGCTGATGATCTCGTCACGGATCGCTTCCGCGCCTTCCTGGATGCGGCTGTCCGAAATAAGCCGGCGGTAGTTTTCGTAGAGCGAGGCAACAGACAGATCATCTTCATCGGCGAGCAGTCCGAAGCCATAGCGCCTGGCGGCGAGGGCATTGGCTGTGCGGCCGTAGCTGTGGTCGGAAATAATCAGCTGGGGGACTGCGGCACAGGCGCAGACCTGGCAGATATAATCATTGCCGTCATGGATACAGACAGCGGTGCGGGCCAGCAGGTCTTCCCGCATGGCGCTCAGGAAATGAATATTTCCGTGCTTTTCGGACTCAATTCCGTCGGCCCGTACATAGATCTGGTATGGCGCTCCTTCAAATGTATCCAGAATCATTTTGCGGATGACATTTGTCTTCATGCCGAGCTGGCTGAAATAAATATAGACCCCCTCCGCTTTTTCAGGCAGTGAACGGATGACGGACACGGTGCCGAAACGGCGGGCATTGATTTCCATCGGCAGCGGCTGCAGCTGGATCGGACCGAAAACGGCACGGGCAATGCACCAGTCATAAATCCTGTGAATCCGGAAGACCTGCTCAAATCCATAGTGGGAAAGTGCCCGGTTGGTTCCCAGCAGAACCCGGGCCGGGAAGGAACTGTTCCTGTACATGGATGAGCTGATCAGCGGCACACAGGGGATGCCTCTGATCCTGGCGGCGATGACGCCGGCAATCCGGTCGATCACGATGATCACATCCGGGTGGAAATGATCAATGGCATTCAGAAGACATTCCGTGTCTTTCTTCAGATAATCCTCAGAAACGGCGCCGGCAGAATAGAGCCACTCCTCATACGAACTGAGTCCCGCTGCCGCAAACCGCGGCTTTTTCAAAACTGCCGCCTCATACAGCGCGGCGCTGCTGATACTGCTGGCCTTTGCCGTGCTTACGGCAACGGCATTCTGGCGGTATGAAAGCAGGTCGCTCAGGGTGCGGGTGATAAGATAGGCTGCGTCTGCTCTGGCAGCTGTGATCAGCGGGGCAATCAGGATCTTCATATGGATCATTATACACTCCTTGCACTACAGGCTTCATTTGGAATATCATTTAGAGAAGAAAACTGGAGGAAACAAAAATGCTCGATATACTGAACCACCCGCTGATTACCCATAAGCTGACACTGATGCGCAACAAGGAAACCGGCACAAAGGATTTCCGTGAAAACCTCGATGAAATCGCTGAACTCATGGCTTACGAAGTATGCCGTGACCTGCCCTTAAGACCCATCAACATCGAAACACCGATGGGACCCTGCATCGGCCATGAACTTTCCAAGGAAGTTGTCATTGTTCCGATTCTCAGAGCAGGAATCGGTCTTCTTGACGGTATCAGAAGACTTGTCCCGACAGCCAAGGTCGGCTTCATCGGCATGTACAGAGATGAAGAAACACTGGAACCCCATGAATACTTCGCCAAGTTCCCGAAGAACCTGGAAGACGCAGTTGTCATGGTCGTTGACCCGATGCTGGCAACCGGCGGTTCCGCTGTTGACGCCGTCTCACTGATCAAGAAGCGCGGCGCGAAGAACATCAAGCTCGTCTGCCTGGTCGGCGCTCCTGAAGGCGTCAAGGCTGTTCAGAAGGCACATCCGGATGTTGATATTTATCTGGCTGCCCTCGATGAAAAGCTGAATGACATCGGCTACATCGTTCCGGGTCTCGGCGATGCCGGCGACAGAATCTTCGGAACCAAGTAATGACCATGCTTCAGTTCTATATCAGGTCCGCTGTCTATCTGATCTGTCTGGTGGCCGCCTGGTATGGCATGTCTGCCGTCAATTATGAAAAGATCCTCCGTCAGGGTCATGTCAGGCAGGCACAGATTTTATATTTCATGATTGTTCTCGGACTCGCCTATCTGAGCGGGTCCTTCATACTTGCGCTGGTATACAGCGGTTAAAGAGGGATTGTATAAGCCTATGCGACTGAGTCTCATCATTCCGTGCTACAACGAGGAAGATGTCCTGGAACTGTTTATGGAAAGGACAGGCGCCGTTGTGGAATCCATCAAGAACAAGCATTCCATGGAAGCGGAATATATCTTTGTCAATGACGGATCGAAGGACGGCACCCTGTCGGTTCTGCGCCGTTTCCACGAAGAGGATGAGCAGGTTCATTACATTTCGTTCAGCCGCAACTTCGGCAAGGAAGCAGCTCTCTATGCCGGTCTGAAAAATGCCTCCGGCGATTATATCGCCGTGATGGACGCGGATCTGCAGGATCCTCCCGAACTGCTTGAGAAGATGGTTGAAATTCTTCTGGAGGACAGGGCCGACTGCGCCGCTGCCAGAAGGACGGACCGCAAAGGGGAACCGGCGGTCAGAAGCTGGTTTGCCAGACGGTTCTATTCGCTCATCAACCGTTCCCGTGATCCGGATCTTGTTGAAGGGGTCCGTGATTACCGCATGATGACAAGGCAGGTCAGGGACGCTGTTCTGTCCATCTCCGAATACAACCGTTTCTCGAAAGGCATTTTCGCCTGGGTCGGATTCCGGACGGAATGGATTGATTATGAACACGAGGACCGGGCTGCCGGCAGCACAAAGTGGAGTTTCGGCTCACTGTTCCATTACGCCCTTGACGGCATCATCGGCTATACGGTAAAGCCGCTGGAAATCGCCGCCTGGCTCGGCGTGCTGTTCTTTGCCCTGTCGATGATCGGAATCATCTTCATCATCGTCCGCAAGCTTCTCTTCGGCGATCCGGTGGCAGGCTGGCCTTCCCTGGTCTGTATTATTCTGTTCTGCAGCGGGGTCCAGCTGTTCTGCACCGGCATCATCGGCGTGTATCTGGCCAAGACATATCTTGAAGTCAAAAACCGTCCGGTTTACATCATTCAGGAAACCGACGGCATGTTACATAAAATGTAACAGGGATAAAGCTCTTTCCGGGTGAATATATTCACTGAAGGGAGAGCTTTTTTATGAATGAATATCAAAATAAATTATGGCGCAATTATGTGCGCACCCGCACAGATCTTTACAACAGTCTGGTCCCCGCCCAGACTGACTGCAGTATGGTTTCCGAATATAACTGGGTCAGACGGGCAGGCTGTTTCTCCGGTGAAGATCTTGGAATCCATGTGGAGCCCGGCGATATCTGCTATATGGACTTCGGCCAGCAGTATCTCAATGAAGCGGGCTACCAGCATTTCGGGCTTGTCATGTCGATCTGCGCCAAGAAGGCGCTGGTGATTCCGATGACCAGCAACCCGGTCACGTTCGCCAAGGCGTATGATCCCATTGACAATCCCGGCGGCAAGAAGAATCTGATGCAGATCGGCAAAGTCCGCGGCCTTTACAAGAACTCAGTACTGTTTCTCAATGACCTGCGCTATATCAACACAGCCAGAGTCATTGACATCAAGGCGCATGTGCCGGTCACAAGCCCGATGTTCAGGACAGTGCAGAAGCGGATGATGGAAGTTATGTTTTCCAATGATGAATGATTTTCAGAGTCTTTGCATGATAAGATTGTTCTGATCTTTATGGAAAGACTGGAAGGAACATGGCTGGTGGCAGTATCGGCAGGGCCTGACTCAATGGCTCTGCTTTCCATGTGCCTGGAAGCAGGGATTTCCTGCGCGGCAGCCCATGTCAATTATCATCACCGCGCACAGGCGGAAGAGGAGGAATCCTGGGTCCGCCTTTTCTGCAGGGAAAACAATATCCCCCTGTATGTTCTGAATGAACCGTTTGCGTATACCGGCAACTTTGAGGCTGCCGCCCGCACATGGCGCTACGATTTCTTTGAAAAACTGGTCAGGGAAAACGGATACAGGGGAGTGCTGGTGGCCCATCATGAGGATGATCTGATCGAGACCTATTTCATGCAGGAGGAAAAGAACATCGTACCGTCCTGCTGGGGTCTGGCCGGTGAAATGATGTACCATGGCATCCTTGTTAAAAGACCGCTTCTGGACATGACAAAAAAGGATCTTGTCTCCTATTGCGATGAGCACGGAATCCGCTACTACAATGACGCCACCAACCAGGATGAGTCCCTGGCCCGCAACCGGATCCGCCATCAGATGGTGGAACCGATGAGCCGGATGGAGCGGGCAATGGTCAGGCGGGAAATCAATATGAAAAACGCGGAAGCGCATGAAAGATCCTGCCGGGTCGGAACACTGATCCGCGGCGGGTCTGTCAGCCTGGAAGCCTACCGGAAGCTTTCTGAATCTGACCGTTTCGCACTGCTGCGCAAAGTCGTGGAAAAGGGCAGGCACTTTTCACTTTCCTTTATCCGCCAGACAGACGGCGTGCTGATGAGCCGGAATGACTTTGAACTTCCTGCCGGCAGTCAGAATCTTGTGCAGAAGGACGGCCGCTTCTTCCTCTTCACGCCGCGGAAGGAATATGCGTATGTTTTTCATTCAATGGCGGAAATATTAAACTTTGAAGGAACAGCGGACTTTAAGATTCTGCCGCCCCGGCCGGGCGTCAGCGCGGTGACTGTCAGGGAGGAGGACTTCCCGCTGACAATCCGCAGCGTCAGGCCGTCGGACAGGATTGAGATGCGTTTCGGCTTTAAAAAAGTGCACAGATTCTTTATTGACCGCCACATTCCTCTTTATCAGCGGAAAACGTGGCCGGTTGTGGAGAACAGCGGCCGTCAGATTATTCTGGTGCCGGGACTCGGCTGTGACCGCAGCCATTACTCTGTTTGTCCGGATTTCAATGTGATACAATGTGTGAGTTCAGATCAACTCTGAAAAAGGAGCGTAATATGTGGGCTGAAAAGGATGTAGAAAAAATACTTGTAACAGAAGAGCAGATCACTGCCAAGGCGGCAGAACTCGGCAGACAGATCACAGAGGACTATGCCAGGGAAAACTCGGCGCCGCTGCTGGTCGCACTGCTGAGAGGTTCCGTTCCGTTTTTCGCGGAACTGGCCAAGCGTATTGATCTTGACGTCGAGTATGATTTCATGGACGTCTCAAGTTATGTCGGCAGACATTCCGGCGGTGAAATCCGCATCCTGAAAGACCTTGACACTTCTGTCAGGGACAGGGATGTCCTGCTGGTGGAAGATATCGTTGATACGGGCAAAACAATACAGGCTGTCATTGAATTGCTTTATCATAGAGGAGCCCGGAGCGTAAAAATCGTCACGCTTCTGGACAAGCCTTCAGGCCGTACCAATCATCTGCACGCGGATTATATCGGCTTTGAAGTCGGAAATGAATTTGTAGTCGGTTTCGGAATGGACTTCAACCAGAAGTACAGAACCCTGCCTTTCATCGGCGTTCTGAAACCGGAATGTTACGAGTCAAAGGAGTAATTGAATGCAGAGAAACAGACTGATCAACTATATCCCGTATCTGATCATTCTGATTGCGGTGCTGAGCCTGTTTACGCTGAACGGCAACAGCAGCACTTCCGAACTCAGCTATGAACAGCTGCAGTCAACACTGAAGAATGAAAAGATCACTGAGAGCCAGCTTTCGGTAGGATCCAATGTGACCACGGTCCGCGGCGTGTATAAGGATGACAAGGACAGGCGGGTTGTATTCACATCGGCTGTTCCTACCACGGATGAAGAAATCAAGGCTCTGATTGAGAATCTCGGCGACGCCAAGATCACGGTTGTGGATACCGATGCGTCAAACGCGTTCCTGGATGTTCTGATGTCGCTGATTCCGTTTATCTTCATGGGCGGTCTTGCCGTCTGGATGATCAACAAGATGAACGGTGCCGGCGGCGCCAACCAGCGGGCCTTTGAGTTCTCAAGAAGCCGGGCCAGACTGGAAGGCAAGATCCGCGTCCGCTTCAGCGATGTCGCCGGATGCGATGAAGAAAAGCAGGAAATGGCCGAGATCATCGACTATCTGAAATACCCGAAGAAATTTGAAAAGATGGGTGCCAGAATTCCGAAGGGCGTACTGCTCTCAGGTCATCCCGGCACCGGTAAGACACTGCTTGCCAAGGCAGTTGCGGGCGAAGCGAATGTGCCGTTCTACAGCATTTCCGGTTCCGACTTCGTTGAAATGTTCGTCGGCGTCGGTGCTTCCCGTGTCCGTGACATGTTCAGGAAGGCGCAGCAGACAGCTCCCTGCATTATTTTCATCGATGAAATCGACGCGGTCGGCCGTCAGAGAGGCGCCGGCTTCGGCGGCGGTCACGATGAACGTGAGCAGACCCTGAACCAGCTGCTTGTTGAGATGGACGGCATGGAAGACAATACCGGCGTTGTCGTCATCGCGGCAACCAACCGCCCGGACGTCCTCGACCCGGCACTGCTCAGAGCCGGCCGTTTCGACAGACAGATTACCGTCTCGCTGCCTGACCGCAAGGGCAGAGGCGCCATCCTCGCTGTTCATGCCAGAAACAAGCATTTTGCCAAAGACATTGACATGGACGGCCTTGCCAGAAGAACTCCGGGCTTCTCCGGCGCGGATCTGGAAAATGTCCTGAATGAAGCGGCGATTCTCGCTGTCCGTGAAAACGCGGAAGAAATCAATATGAAGCATATTGACGAGGCAATTGACAGAGTCATGATGGGCCCGGCAAAAGTCAGCCGCACCTATGATGAAAAGACAAAGAAGATTGTCGCCTACCACGAAAGCGGCCACGCCGTTGTCGGTCTCTATCTTGAAAACGGCCAGGTTGTCCAGAAGGTTACCATTATTCCCCGCGGCCAGGCCGGCGGCTACAACCTGATGACGCCGAAAGAAGAAAAGATGATGAACACTAAGAACGACCTCATGGCCTCCATCACCTCCTATATGGGCGGCAGAGTGGCTGAGGAAATGTTCTTCGATGACGTCACCACCGGCGCTGTCAACGACATTGAAAGAGCGACAAATATCGCCAAGGATATGGTTACCCTTTACGGTATGAGCGATCTCGGTCCGATCAAGTACAACAGCGGCAATGAGAATGTCTTCCTCGGCCGTGACTACAATTCGCCGAACAACGTTTCCGGTGAGGTTGCCTACGAGATTGACCAGGAAGTCAGGAAGATCGTCAATGGCTGCCATGACAAGGCATGGGATATCATCAAGGCCCACAGCAAAGAGCTTGAAAGCATCGCCGCGGCCCTGATTGAATATGAGACCCTGACAGCCGACCAGATCAGCCGGATTGTCAGAGGCGAAGACATTTCGGCGGACTTCGGCCGCAGCCAGTCTGCAGAACCTGCCGCAGCCTGAGAAAAACAGATGAAAGCCGTATCAGAAGACTGATATGGCTTTTTAAAAACTGCCGCCTCATTGTAGAATAGTGAGGATGATTCTGAATCGGAGAAGGTTTGCATGAATGAGTATCTGAAAAAAACACTTCTGACACTGGCGACCGGCGTATGCGGCGGCCTGCTGATGGCACTTCTGCTGCTGTATATGATGATCTCGACAGTTTTTACCACCGGCGGGATCGGCTTTATTCTTGAGCTGATTGCGGCTGCGGCTTTTCCGCTGTGCCTGAATATTGTCCGGAACCAGGGCATTCTGCTGAAAACATCGCAGGTGCTTATGATTGCCGTTTCGTTTGCCGTCTGTATGAAGTATGCCGGCATCGCGACCCCGACAGCGGAGTTTCCCAACATGAACGCCGCAATCATTGTCCTGACAGCCATTCTTCACGGCGCCGCCCTGCTGTCAATCCTTATGGCCGCGGGAATCCGAAGATTCATTCTGAAAAAATAAAGAAAGACCGTCCGGGTCAGAAAGGAGCAGGCCATGGCGCTGTTCACACAGTGGGGAGAAAAACTTGATCCGAAAGCACCTCTGCAGGAGTATCCGCGGATGCAGCTGCAGAGAGACAGCTACACAAATCTGAACGGGCTCTGGGAATACCAGATCACCGAACAGAATGCCGAACCAGATCCCGCGCAATGGAAAAAGATCATTGTGCCTTTTGCGCTTGGCTCAAAGTTATCCGGGGCGCAGGATCAGCTGCTTCCGGGACAGGCTCTCTGGTACCGGAAACAGTTTGCCTACAAACCATCCATTCTCCACACATGGCTGAACTTCGAGGGTGTTGACCAGTACTGCACCGTTTATATGAACGGCATTGAAGTCGGCTCCCATGCCGGCGGCTATTCACCGTTCGGTTTCGATATCTCTTCCATGATCAAATACCAGAATTCGCTCATGGTCCGCTGCTTTGATGACAGCGACAGGGGTGAATACGCCTATGGCAAGCAGATGCTTGAGCACAGCGGCATGTGGTACACACCTTCCTCCGGCATCTGGCAGACAGTCTGGCTGGAGGATCTCGGCGAGCATGCGGTGCAGGATCTCAAGATCACCCCGCAGCTGGATGAAAAAAAAGTTATATTCGATCTGGCCGGCAATTTTACTTCGGCCCGGATCATCATTTCCGACCGCGGCCGCGCCGTGCATACGGGACTCGTCTTTGATATGCATTATGAGGCGCAGCTTGATGACGTCCATGTCTGGACGCCGGACGATCCGTTCCTCTATGACGTCTATGTGCAGACCGAGGATGATGTGATCAAGAGCTATTTCGGCATGCGCAAATTCTCGGCCGGCAATGATAAGGAAGGCGTGCCGCGTTTCTGCCTGAACAACCGTCCGTTATTCTTCAGCGGCCTGCTGGACCAGGGCTATACACCGGACGGGCTGATGACCTTCCCGGATGATGAAGCGATGGTTTATGAGCTGAAGAAGATCAGGGAAATGGGCTTCAACATGCTCAGAAAACATGTCAAGGTGGAGTGCCGCAGATGGTATTACCACTGCGACCGGCTGGGCATCCTGGTCATGCAGGACATCCCCAACGGCGGCGTCTATGATTACAAATGGCAGTCGGTCATGCCGACAATCGGCTTTAAGCAGAATGACCATGAGAATCCCCGGCTCGGGCGGACAGACGCCAGGGCGCAGAAAACCTATTACGAGGAGCTCGACGGTATCCTGGACAACCTGTATAACTGCACGTCCCTGTTTGCCTGGTGTCCTTTCAATGAAGGCTGGGGCCAGTTCGACTCCCAGGCGGTGACAGATTATATCCGGAATTACGATTCCACGAGGCTGATCGACAGCGCCAGCGGCTGGTATGACCAGGGAGCCGGCGATTTCCGGAGCGTCCATGAATACTTTGTCCCGCTGCGCGTGCGTCCCACAAAGAGCGGCAGGATTTACATACTCAGCGAGTTCGGCGGCTATTCGTATATTGAAAAAGGACACAGTGAAGCTGAGACGCTGTACGGCTACAGGAAGTTTACAGACAAGCTCCTGCTTGATGAGGCCGTGCATAAGCTGTATGACTCACTGATCTTCCGCAACATCCGCAAAGGTCTTTCCGGCTGTATCTATACCCAGGTCAGCGATGTTGAGGATGAATGCAACGGTTTGTTCACCGCTGACCGGAAGATCATCAAAATCGACGAAAAAAAGATGCGCAGGATGAATGACCGCCTGTGCAGGAGAATACCGAAATGAAAGATATTATAGTGATTGCCCAGGCTCTCGGCGGACAGGTGAGAATCCATGCCGCCCGCACAACTGCCCTGGTTGAAGAATCAAGAAAAGCCCATCAGTGCATGGCGACTTCGGCGGCGGCCCTGGGACGGGTGCTCAGCGCGACCGCGATCATGGCGAGCGACCTGAAAAACCCGCAGGAAAAGATTACGTCCATCATGAACGGACACGGTCCAGCCGGCACCGTTCTTGCCCAGGCTGACGGAGCCGGAAATGTCCGCGGCTTCATCAGCGATCCGAATCTGTATATCGTCCGTGAGGATGGGCATCTGGCAGTCGGCCAGGCGATCGGCAGAAACGGAACGCTTTCCGTCATCAAAGACCTCGGCCTGAAGGAACCGTTTACCGGCGTTGCCCAGATCCAGAGCGGCGAAGTCGGTGATGATTACGCATATTACTTTGCCATCTCTGAACAGACGCCCTCCATTGTCGGCGTCGGTGTGCTTGTCAACCCCGACAGCACAATCCAGGCCGCCGGCGGGATTTTCATCCAGCTGATGCCGGGCGCTTCCGAGGAAGCCATTGAGAAGTGTGAAAAGGTTGCGGCGGCCCTGCGGCCTGTATCCTCACTGATCGATGAGGGGCTTGAACCCGCCGACATTGTCCGCATGTATTTTGAGGATGCCGAGATCATCGGTGAAAGAGATGTCAGATGGTACTGCAGCTGTTCGAGGGAACGCTTTGCCGGTGCCCTGAAAACACTGCAGGTCAAGGATCTGCAGGAAATGATTGACGACGGCAAGGGCGCTGAGATCCGCTGTGAATACTGCAATACATATTACAGATTCACACCGGCGGAGGTCAGGGAACTACTGGAGGAAAAACGTGCTGAAAATCGGCCCGCTTGAACTGAAGAACAGACTGATCGCCGCACCGCTTGCAGGAATTTCCAATCCGGTCTACCGGCAGATGTGCCATGATTACGGCGCTGCCCTCTCGGTGTCGGAAATGATCAGCGACAAGGCCCTGCATTACCAGAATGCCAGAACACAGGACATGTGCGCGACACTGCCGGGTGAACATCCGGTGGCCCTGCAGCTGTTCGGCTCCGATCCGGACACCATGGCGGAAGCGGCTGAGTATCTGAGCGCCAATACTGACTGTGATATCATCGACATCAATATGGGCTGCCCGGTCCAGAAAGTCATCAAGGCCCATTCCGGCAGCTGGCTGATGCAGAAACCGGAACTTGCCTATGACATCATCAAAGCGGTCAAAGACCATACGGACAGACCGGTGACTGTAAAGATCAGGGCCGGCTGGGACAAAGACCACATCACCTGTGTGCAGATCGCGCAGCTTGCGGAAAAGGCCGGCGCATCAGCCGTGACAGTCCACGGCCGCACCCGCGGCCAGCTCTATGCCGGCAAAAGCGACAACCGCTATATCAGGATGGTAAAGGAAGCTGTTTCTGTTCCGGTGATCGGCAACGGTGACATCCGTACGGTTCAGGACGCGCAGCGCATGTTTGAGGAGACCGGCTGCGACGCAATCATGATCGGCAGGGGACTGCTCGGCAGGCCGTATTTCCTGCAGGAACTGAACGCTGCCTTTGAAGGCGGCAGCTACAGGGAACCGGATTACAACGAGCGGCTCGACCTGACCTATGAGTATGCCGTAAAGCTCTGTGAATATGAATCTGAATATACAGGCATGTGCATGATGCGTTCCATGGCTGCCTGGTATATTTCCGGCCTTCCTTACGCGGCCGGCTATAAAAACCGTCTGTGCCAGGTGAATACCCTGCGTGAGATGAAAGACATTCTGGAGGAATTCAGAATGAAACTGAAAGCGGAATACAGCGTTTCAGAGGATTAAAAAAAGAATGAAATTCAACCGTAAAGACTGGCTGTACATCGCGGGTGTTACCGTGTCGGCCGTCATCTACTCGATCGGCATGAACATCTTCGTCAAATCAGGCAACCTGTTTCCGGGCGGCTATGCCGGTATCTCAAGACTGCTGTCGCTTCTTCTGGACAAATACCTGCACGTGAGCATTTCCTTCAGTGTGATTTACTTCACGCTGAATATCCTTACAACCCTTTTGGTCTGGAAGAATATCGGCCACAAGTTTGTCCTGTATTCCGTTCTCTGGTATACCGAGACTTCGCTGCTGACCCAGATTCTCGTGCTGCCGGAAATCACCAATGATCCGCTGCTGATCTCCGTGTTCGGCGGCGTGGTCAACGGCATTGCGGTCGGCATCGCCCTGCGCTGCAACGCGTCCAGCGGCGGCACGGACCTGATCGCGGTGGATCTTTCCGCCAGATACAACATGCCGACATGGAACTATGTCTTCGGACTCAACGCGGCAGTGCTTACGGTGGCAGGCCTGAATTTCGGCTGGGAAAGAGCCCTGTATTCCATGATCTTCCAGTATGTTTCCAAAGAGGTTGTCAATACGCTGCACCAGCGCTACAAGCTCAAGAGCATTCATATTGTGACGGACTATCCGGAAGAAGTCTCCAAAGCGGTCTTCGCGATCTGCCGCCACGGCATTACCCGGGTGACATGCACGGGTGAGTATTCCCACCAGCAGCACTATATGCTGATGGCAACGGTCAACGCCTACCAGAAGACAGACGTCATCAACGCGGTGCGCTCAGCGGACCCGGCGGCTTTCATTTCCGTCATGAGCGTTGAAAAGATAGTGGGCTCCTTTTACCAGGCGCCATTGGAATGAGTCAGCAGAAACGGCATTATGCCGTTTTTGTTATATGATTATCAGTACAGGGAGGAAGACAAAAATGAAGAAAACCGGACTTGTGATGGAAGGCGGTGCCATGCGCGGGCTGTTTACAGCAGGTGTCATTGACGTCTTCATGGAAAACGGAATTGAATTTGACGGCGGCATCGGTGTATCGGCGGGAGCTGCTTTCGGCGGAAATTACAAATCAAAACAGATCGGAAGAGTGCTTCGTTACAATGTCCGTTTCGCGAAGGATCCGCGGATGTGTTCTTTCCGCAATCTGCTGTTTACCGGTGACCTGTACGGCGCGGAATTCTGCTATGACACTCTGCCCAACAAGCTGGATATTATGGACCGTGAAGCATTTGTCGCCAACCCGATGAAATTCTATATTGTCGCCACCGACGCCCACAGCGGGGAGGCGGTTTATCAGGAACTTAAAGATCTCACGCCTGTGGATATGGACTGGATGCGGGCTTCCGCTTCCATGCCGGTGGTCTCAAGAGCCGTGAAGATTGACGGCCATGAATATCTCGACGGCGGTATTTCCGATTCCATTCCGCTCAAAGCATTTGAGGAAATGGGCTATGAGAAAAATGTCGTGATCCTGACCCGGCCGCGGGGCTACAGGAAAACCCCGCAGAAGGCCATGGGCCTGATGAGCGCGATGCTCAGAAAGTATCCCGGCATCATCAGTGCCCTGAGCACAAGGCATACCGTGTACAATCAGACCCTTGACTATATCGAGGAAAGAAGACTGGCAAAAGCCGCTTATGTCATCTGCCCTGAGCAGGCTCTTCAGATCGGAAAGATCGAACATGATCCGGAAAAGCTGCGCTCTGTCTACTATAAGGGCCGTCTGGCAGGAGAAAGACATCTGACGGCAGTCAAAAAGTTCCTGGCGGAAGGAAAAGAAGAATGAGCGGAAAAGACAATAAAAAGGCGGAAAGTCTTTCCCGTCTGATGTCAGGCTATACAATGACGCCGGAACAGCTGGCAAAAGCAGATAAAGCCCATCGGCTGATGAGCGCGGGTAAGTGGTTCAGCCTGAAGACAGTCATGCGCCAGGAGTTTGTTCAGCGGGATGACGGAACTGTCCTGCGCATCTGCGTTGTGACAAGAAGGGGAAAGAAACCGCAGAACGCTGCCGGTCTGCTGTGGATCCATGGCGGCGGCTATGGCATCGGCCTGCCTGAACAGTGCACTGTTTTCGCTGACAGGCTGGTGGAGGATGAGACCGCAGTCATGGTGCTGCCGGATTACCGCAAAAGCTATGAAGCGCCTTATCCGGCCGCCCTGGATGACTGTTATCTGACCCTTATGTGGATGATCGTCAACCATGAAAGGCTTGGGATCCGCAGCGATCAGATCTTTGCCGGCGGCGAAAGCGCAGGCGGCGGCCTGGCCGCAGCCATATGCATGCTTGCCAGGGACCGCGGCGAAGTGAATATCGCCTTTCAGATGCCTCTGTATCCGATGCTGGATGACCGGCCGACAGAATCCAATACAGGTAATACGGCGCCGGTATGGAATTCTGAACTGAATGACGCTGCCTGGAAACTTTACAAAGGGAATCAGGAAGAGGCGGACGTTTACTGCGCGCCGGCCCGGCAGACAGACTATTCAGGCCTGCCTCCGGCATTCACCATCGTCGGCGACATCGAGCCCTTCCGCGATGAAGCGGTCGCATATATGCAGAATCTTTACAAAGCGGATATCCCGGTGATGTACAAGGTCTTTGAAGGATGGTGGCATGCGTATGATATGTTACTGCCGGCTTCCCGGAAAGGAAAAAAGGCGGCTGCCCTTGAGAAGAAGGCATTCCGCTATGCCAGGGAACACTTCTTTGCAGAACAGCCATATGAAATGAAACAGGGAGAATCATGATGATTCATCCCTGTTTTTGTATGGTCTTCCGGTTCCTGGTTTTTACAATCAGGGCCGCTGTTATGCATGAGAGAACCGAGATGAACAGGAAACGGATGATTGTGTTCTGCGAAACGGCAAGCGAGACATATGAGAAGTAGATGTGGATCATGTAGATGTACAGACTCAGTTCACCGGCCTGCGGTATTTTCAGAAGATCTGGCCTGCGCTGCGTGAACAGGAACAGGAATACAGAGGCCGGAATCAGGGAGAAATAACAGTTGGCGTCAGCGCCGCCGCGCGACTGGCAGAAACTGCCTTCCATCACCAGCAGGGCCAGCGACACGCAAAGCAATAAATTCAGATGCCGGACTTCCGGCTTTTTCTGCCTGAGATACACCCCCAGGGAAAGAAAGAGAATGGATTCGCCGAAGCCTGCCTGCGGCCAGGCCCAGACGGTCGTGTGGGCTTCCCCGACCTCTGCCATAAAGGTGTTCCCGAACAGAAAACTGTATGAGTCATAGGTCATGGTAATCAGATACAGGAACAGACCGGCGCAGATCAGATCGAAAGTATATCCTTTCTGCCATAACCCCCGGCAAAGGAAACAGGTCAGGATCAGGGAGACCAGATACCAGTAGATCCGGTTGATACCGGTGGTGAAGAATCTCAGGATGACATAGGAAACCGGCCAGGCGATCCGCGGCACCAGGGCAGTCAGGACAATATCCAGGATTTCGAAAACAAGATAGATCTTCAGCAGCCGTTTCAGCCACTGAGCGGATCTTTCCCTGTTCTCCAGTTTTGAAGCGAAGTAATATCCTGAAACAATGAAGTAGAAAGGCACGCCTATTCTGAACAGGGCCTGTGTCAGTGTTCTGAAAACCGGGGTGCTGATATCCTGGAACAGATTGATATGAACACCGATGATGCATAATGAAAAAACAAATTTCAGGGCGTCAATTGTACTGTTCCGCTTTGCCCGCAGTTCCATGTATTCATCGTAATGGAATCATATCCGGGACGCAATGAATACGACCGGAGGGCCGAAAATGAAAAAATGACCGGCATGGTCATTTTATGTCAGATGCTGTTTAAATCTTTACCGACCCGGATCAGGTTCTGCAGCAGGACCCTGTGCATAAGCAGGTCATCCTCCATCGGATTGAGCACACAGGCCGCCACTTTTCCGTTGAGCTGCAGGAAGGAGAGCAGGTCTTCCTTGGTGACCAGGCAGAAGACTTCGTTTTCCTTGCGCTCAGGGCGGAATTTCTTCAGCTTCTCATAATCGGAGAAAACCGGGAAATACAGCTGATTGTCATCCGCCTGCATAATATCGGCTTTTTCGATATCCGCGGCAGCGAACTCGCTTTTGTTTCGGGCTTCCTCTTTCGGGAAGACAGCCGCGTAAAATGTTCCGTTTCTTGCGATATATGCTGTCAGGTCCTGCAGTGTCTGTCTTAATGCCTCATCGGAAAGAGGGGCTTTTCTTTTTGTCAGAAGGGCGTCGAGTATGATGTCCTTCTGAAGATTTGTCATCGGTGTGATTGCTTTCATCGGTATGCCTTTCTGCTGTTTAAACTTTCTGTCTGACCGCGGATTCAACGAAACAGACCTGATCGGGACGGTGGCGGGACTGGGTGTATTCAAACATGACGCCTTTTGAATTGAAAACCTGTCCGGTTACTACCAGTACAAAATCGTAGGTATCAAGATCCAGAAGCTGCCGGTCTCTCGTACGGGCTTTTTCGGCAGTGACCCGGCGGCGGCTGGTGGTAATGGTCATGTGCAGTTCACCTTCAAGATAGCGGTAGATACTGTCAGCGGCGATGGCCGGGCTGAGACCTTCTGTTTCGGATTTCAGGAAGATGTTTGTGTCAAAGATCAGCGCCTTGCCGTCCACAATACGGATACGTTCGATGTAGTAAAGTTCAGATCCGATATCAAAGCCTGTTTTCAGACTCATTTTCTGATCCGCTTTGATGATTTTGAAGGATTCAACCTTTGTGACGGTTTTTTTCTGGTTGCGGCCGGAGGCTTCGGCAAAGCTTTCAATTCCGCCGATTGTGAAAACGGCCCTGTTTTCTTCCGGACGGTAAATCACCTGGACCCCGCGGCCGTGCTGGGGCAGGACAAAGCCCTCTGCCGCGAGCATGGACAAAGCCCGGCGGACAGTGTTTCTTGTGCATCCGAACCGGTCGGCATATTCATTTTCAGAAGGAAGGAAATCACCATATCCCAGTTTGCCGGTTTCAATGTCCTCCCGGACCAGGCGGTATATGGGTTCATATTTGGCTTTCGGCATGGCTGTACTCCGTTTTTGATGGATTGGCATATGCGGTTTCCGCAAATGTCAGTGGCAGAAACGTTTCATGCATGACATTGCGTGTCATACGCATCGGGCATCGCTTACAATAATTATAATAAATGCTTTTGGCGCACCGTAAAACATAAAAATATAAATTTGTTTAAACAAGTTGTGATTTTTTATTGACATGTTTAAACAAGTTGGCTATATTAAGTGTGTAAACATGTTTAAACAAGTTTAACTTGAGGAGGAACAAACATGGGGAAATTCACAGAGGATGCGACCAAGCTGCTTGAACTCGTAGGCGGTAAGGAAAACATCAACGCCATCACACACTGCGTGACCAGAATGCGTTTCGTTCTGGCCGATCCTTCCAAAGCCAACATCAAAAAAATCGAATCACTCTCATCCGTCAAGGGTACCTTTACCCAGGCGGGTCAGTTCCAGGTCATCATCGGCAACGAAGTAGCTGACTTCTACAAAGAGTTTACTTCCATCGCCGGCATCGAAGGCGTTTCCAAGGACGCGGCCAAGAATGCAGCAAAAGATAATCAGACACCGCTGCAGAAGATCATGTCCAACATCGCCGAAATCTTCGCACCGTTAATTCCTGCCATTATCTGCGGCGGTCTTATTCTCGGTTTCAGAAACATTCTCGAAACAGCTGTTGTTCTGCAGGACGGCACATTCCTTGCCGGTCTCGACAAGTTCCTGTGGATCATCGGTGAAGCAGTCTTCCACACAGGTATCCCGGTCGGCATCTGCTGGTCCGTCCAGAGAAAGATGGGCGGCACACCGATGCTCGGTATCGTTCTCGGTCTTACACTGATCTCCGGCCAGCTGGTCAACGCTTACGGCGTCCCGGGCATGGCTGCAGACGCATGGGCTCCGAACTATGTATGGAACTTCGGATTTGCAAGCTTCCGTATGATCGGTTACCAGGCACAGGTTATTCCTGCGATTCTGGCTGCCTTCACACTGACTTATCTTGAAAGATTCTTCAAGAAGATCGTTCCGCAGGTTCTGCAGATGATCCTGGTTCCGTTCTGCTCACTGCTGCTGGCTGTCATGGCTGCTCACTTCATCCTCGGTCCGATCGGCTGGAAGGTCGGTGAATGGGTATCCGCATTCGTCATGGCCGGTATCTCCGGAAAATTCAGAGTTCTCTTCGGCGCCATCTTCGGCTTCTTCTATGCACCGCTGGTTATCACCGGTCTGCACCACATGTCCAATGCGATTGACCTGCAGCTGATCAACTCCACAGGCGGCACAATGCTGTGGCCGATGATCGCTCTCTCCAATATCGCCCAGGGCGCAGCTGTTGCCGGTATGTCCTACCTCCAGAAGAACAATGTCAAGGCTCAGGAAGTCAAC
>JAUNJW010000231.1 GCA_030533035.1 Erysipelotrichaceae bacterium | reverse complement strand
GCAAAACCAAAACACGAGAATTTGCCAGTATTCATCGGCACTTTCTCGTGTTTTTTCGCTATTGTGCTGTCAAAGACAGGATTTCAATGCCTGACTCCGGCAGCCATTGAAAATTCCGGTTATGAGAGTTCGGCAAAAAAAGTTCTTCCATCTGCACACATGCAGACCGAAGAACTGAGATTGCCGGGAAATACAGGCAGTCGGGCTGGAACCTTACTCGATCACACCGGTTTCCGCAACCTTTTTGTACCAGTAAGCACTCTTTTTCGGATAGCGCTTCTGAGTTTCAAAATCCACATAGAAGAGGCCATAACGTTTCTCATAGCCATTGGACCAGGAGAATACATCCATCAAAGACCACAGGAAGTACCCTTTGACATTTGCCCCGTCACGGATCGCGTCAGACAGCACATTCAGATGCTGGCGGATATAATCAATACGCGCATCATCATATACGGTGTCATCGACAAATTCATCTTTGTATCCGAGACCATTTTCTGTAATGTAGATTTTCTTGTAGTTTGGATAGTCATGAATGACCCGCATGATCTGATCATAGAGGCCCTGCGGCCAGATCATCCAGTCCCAGTCTGTCCGCGGTACGTCAACATCAAATTCTCGCTGTCCGACACCTTTGATCCGGTAAACAGACCCGCCCTTGGCACCGGTGGCATTATGGGTGATTTCAGTTTCACCATCATATGCCCGCATCCAGTCGCTCATGTAGTAATTGATCCCAAGGAAGTCATTGAGATCTTTGGCGGCTGTTAGAACTTCGAAGTCCTCTTTTCTCAGATCCAGAGTTCCGCCGTTGGCTTCCAGAATATGCCTGACGCCTTCCATTGTATGATCGGAATAATGTCCGAGATACGTCGCGTCCAGGATGAACCGGTTATGAATGATATCTTCCAGATCTGCCGCCCTGACATCTGCCGGGTTTTCAGGATCATACGGATATTTGGTAGGCAGAGCATGGACAACACCGATTTCGCCGGTATAGCCGCCTTTTTTATAGGCCAGAACTGCCTTTGCGTGGGCTGTCATCATATTATGATGCGACTGGAATACCTTTGCCAGATCGTACCGGATGCCGGGCGGGAATTTGCCGACAAGATACTGACCGTCGCCGATCGGACCGATCTCGTTGAATGTTGTCCAGTAGTTCACTTCTTTGAACTCCCTGAAGCAGAATTTTGCATATTCCACAAAGTGGTCAATGGTTTCTCTGTTCAGGAAGTCGCCTGCCGAATGCAGCGCTTCCGGTGTATCAAAATGATGCAGCGTCACAAATGGCTCGACATGCCGTTTATGGCATTCCGCGAACAGCCGGTGATAGAAGTCAACACCTTTGGGATTGACCTCCCCGTATCCGGCCGGGAAAATACGCGACCAGGCAATGGATATACGGATGCCGTTGATTCCGAACTGTTCACACAGTTCCAGATCTACCGGATACATGTGATAGAAATCACTCGCCGGCTCAGCAGTATACCAGTAATTCTCCGCCAGGTATTTATCCCATGCTACAGGTCCTTTGCCGTCTGTGTGGACAGCGCCTTCAGCCTGATAGGCTGCCGTCGCGCCGCCGTAGATAAAGTCTTTAGGCAATGATTTACTCATATTGACCTCTCTTTATGACATCTGCTGTTTTACGAAATCCAGGGCTCCCTGTCCGTCTCTGGTCAGTTGGATATACTGGCCGCCTTCCGTCTTCGCGAGCCTGATTCCGAGTTTGTCAGTCTCGGCTTTCATATCTTCGAAGTTGGAGGCTACCTGAGGTGCAAGGATGACCAGCTGGTACTGGGGAAGGATCTCCCGGTGGGCGCCATAGCTTCCGGCAGCCGCCTTGACCGGTGCTCCATACTCTGCTGCGGCTTTGTTCAGCGCGTTGGCCAGCAGTCCGCTGGTTCCGCCGCCGGCACAGAGAACGAGCACATTGACCTGTTCCGTGATTTCCTTCGCCGCTTCGTCTACACCTGCCTTTTCCAGAATGGCGTCTGCCTTGGCAGTGTTGAAATTCGCGGCAACCTTTTCCTTGAGGGAATCGTCCGTCTTTCCGGTTCTCTCTTCTTCAAGAATCTGTTCATCGTAGACTTTGATAAATGGATAGTAAATGGCAACGTCCACGACGATCAGCAGCAGAGCCAGCACAAAGGAGAGGAACTGGAAGTTGGTTCCCAGGATCAGTCCCAGCGGAGCCGGCGTTGTCCAGGGAAGATTCGCTGTAAAGCTGTTCATCCTGAGCACGTCGACAAAGAATTTGAAGATCCATACATTGACGATCGGCGCCACGATGAACGGAACGAAGAACACCGGGTTCAGCACGATCGGCGCACCGAAGAGAATCGGCTCGTTGACACCGAAGAAAGTCGGTACAACGGAAGCTCTGCCGATGGCGCGGTTTCTCTTTGATTTGGTCAGCCACATGAACATGAACGGCACAACAAGCGTGGCGCCGGTTCCGCCCATCGTGACGATGAACATCTGTGTTCCCGACGTCAGCACTTTGTCCGCATGCATTCCCGCCTGCAGCAGCTGCAGGTTGGTTTCCACGTTGGCATAGGTAATCGCAGCGATTGCCGGTTCGACAATCGAAGGCCCGTGAATACCGACGAACCAGAAGAACGCGTAAGCGCCGAAGATAATCGTGATGCCGAGATACCCGTCTGCCGCCCTGAATAACGGCGCGAGCAGAGTTCCGATGGATTCCGCCACATTGACTCCCATGATACCGTGGATGACCAGTTCCAGGATGTACAGCAGAACAATTGATAGCGTGAAGGGAATCAGATCCTTGAATACCTGGGAGATATTCGGCGGAACCTCTTCCGGCATGCGGATCGAAACATTGTTCTTCACGCACACCTTGTATACATTTACTGTCACAAAGGCAGCGATGAACGCTGTCAAAAGACCTTTCGTCCCCATGAATCCGGTCAGGAATCCGCCGCCTTCGGCCGGTTCAGCCGCCATGATTATGAATCCGATGATCGATGCGAGCATCGTGGAAATATAGTTGATCTGATTTGTGCTTTCCATGTTTCTGTTCATCGAATCGGTCAGAGCCTTGGCAGTCGTGCCGGCCACGAACAGACCCAGAATACCCATGGAATAGTTGTACGGCGTCATCAGAAGAGATTCGATTTCAGGACTCCAGTAAAAGCCGAACGCATTGGGCACATAAGCAATCAGAATGAAGATACTGGAGAACAGGATAACCGGCATACCGGCGATAAACCCGTCTCTGATTGCACGAAGGTAAATATTGCGGGAAATCTTTTCAAAGAAAGGTTTCCCTTTTTCAATCCAGTTAATCAGTTGGTTCATCGTCAGACCCTTTTATACAATTCGATAAAATGCTTCATCAGGTCCTGAAGCAGAATGGATGTCATCAGATGATCCTGGCCGTGCATCATGGTGATACTGTAGGCGATGTCTTCGCCGATCGCCTCCTTCTGAAGCAGGGTTGTCTGCGCCTTATGGGCGTCGTTCAGGCATTCTTCCGCTTCTTTGATGAGTACTTCAGCTTTGTCAAACTCTTTATTCTGGGCTGCTTTCAGAGCTTCCAGCATTTTAGAGCGGGCATCACCGGAATACGCGACGATTTCAAACCCGAGCAGGGTTACTTCTTCTCTGTTCATCTTGTCCTCCTGTTATTTTTTATCAGTCCAAGGAACTGCGGTCTGTTTCAGCACTTCATTCAGCGCTTCGATATTGTCTTTTCCTTCTGTTCTTAACCACTCACGGGCGGCATCCTCGCCGTTTTCCATATAGCCTTTCACACTGCCTGCCCAGGTCGCCCTGCCGCAGAGCACGCCGGAGAACAGAGCGCCGGCT